>JASHTZ010000767.1 GCA_030040295.1 Terriglobia bacterium
GCCAACTCCTGTGGCGGGAATTGCGGCGGCGGAGTAGTGAACAGCACGGCGTTCCGCCAGGGAGGATTGCTCACTCCGAATCTCATGCTCAATGTGAGTCCGGCGACCGGTGAGAGGGTAAAGGAGCCGGGGGTCGCGCCTTTGGCTTCGGCGTGGCTGCCGGGGAAGATCGTTCCATCTCCAGCAGCATCGTCCCGTGGAATTCAGGAGGGACCGACCCACTTCAATGCGGCGCCCGAGAATTCCAACTCGGCGATTGCTTACGATGCTCAGCAGAAGCGCTATGTGAACGGCAATGCGGCGGCGCCGCCGCAATCGCCCGATTCAGCCGCGGGAGCGCGGGCACTGGATGAATCGCCGGCAGGTTCCGGATTGATTCAACCCGTGCCCGTGACAGGCCGCGAGGCGTTGAATCAATCGGGGACAAACCCGAATCCGTGCGCAAGCCCGATGCCCTCGATGGATTGCGTCATTGTGCACCCAAGGTTTTACACGAGCCCCGTAAGGCCCTCGCCCGCCAGCCATCCGGGCGTGAGCGGCGGTCCCACTGGGGGACACCCGTCTCCCGCACCGCTTTCAAGCGGCGGTGGACACTCTGGCGCGCCCTCGGGTGGAGGGGGCGGACGCCACTAAAATCTGAGTCAGGCAACCATCATTCCCGCGTAACCCACCACCGCGCTGCGGTCACCGCTGGCATCTGCCGAGGTGGCGTAGCGCACCAACTCCGCCCGAGTGGCCCCAAGGTCTTTCGCCGCAGTCAGCATGGCCACAGCGGGTCCATAGCCGCACATGGAGATGTCCTCTTTGCGAATCACCTCATACAGACCCGCAGGGTCGAGCGCCAGAATCTGGTCAATCGCTTTGCGATCCTTCACGCGTGTAAGGTCATCGGGCTCATAGTGATTCATGTCGCTCGAGGCAACGATCATCACCGGGCTGGTTGATGTCTTCAGCGTTTCGGCAATACCGTGCCCAAGCGCCTCCAAGGCCGCGTAGCGGCTCACGCCGATGGCAATGGGTACAAAGGTGAAATCCCCCACGTGACGTTGCAAAAAGGGTATTTGAACTTCAATGGCGTGCTCGTCCTCATGCGCTCGGCTGTCTTCCTCAAGCAGGGGGCAGGATCGTTGAAGGCGTGCCGCCAGGTCGGAATTGATGGCGGCGGCGCCCAACGGCGTCAACCACTCACCTTTGGACATGATGGCCAGCGGAACACCGCGGCCCGTGTGATTAGGACAGAGAATGATGTATGTCGCGCGCGCGGGGAGCCGCTGAAAAACGGCCCCTGCCACCGGCCCTGAATACATGTAACCCGCGTGGGGAACCATGCAGCCGAGGGCGGCCTCGTCTCTCTGCACGGTTGTGGATTCTGCCGCAAGGTACAGGTCGAGTTGGCGCGAGAGTACATCAGGCCTGGCGGGATAAAAGCGCCCCGCGACGGCCGGGCGTCGGACGGAGGGCGGTTGCATGGGGAAATCGTATGCGCCGCCGCAGAGCGTGTCAAGCGAGCCCCGAAGGCGCGATGGCTAAAGATCGTTCATCTTGCCTTGCTCGTGGGCGCCGCCTCAGGCATATAGATGTGGAATTCTCCGGGTGGGTGCGTGTGCTCAAACTGAATCGTGGTGTGATGGATTCCAAACTCATGTGCCAACACTTCGCCGATCTGATGGCAGATTCGCTCGCTTTCGGAGGTGGGCATATCCAATATGTGCACGTGGCAGGAAAGGGCGTGGGAATGCGACCCGAGGCTCCAGATGTGCACGTCATGAACGTCGCGAACTCCCGGAACGCCGAGCATCGCGGCCGCCACGCGCTCAAGGCTCATGCCCTTGGGCAGGCTTTCCAGCAGAATGTTGGTGGAGTCGATGATGATGTCTACTGCCGACCATAGAATCAGCCCTGAAATCAGAAACCCCAGAGCGGGGTCGATGATCGTGTGGCCTGTCTTGCGGATTAATTCCGCCCCGACGATGATGGCCACGTTGGAGAATGCGTCGCCCAGGTTGTGGATGAACACTGCGCGCAAGTTCAGGTCGCTGCGCTCGCTCGCCAGACCCCAGGAGATCCCGCCGTTCACCACCAGGGCGATAAATCCCACCACCAGCATAGCGCCGGAAGCCACGGGTTCCGGATGAACGATGCGTTCGTACCCCTCGCAGCAGAGGTAAATCGCCACCGCCACCAGCAGCATGGCGTTCACGAATGCTACCAGCACTCCTGCTCGCTGGTATCCGAAGGTTTTGTGATGGTTGGGAGGCCGGCGCTCGAAATACAGGGCGATCCAGGAGAGGATCAGAGATGGAACGTCCGTGAGATTGTGCCATCCATCGCTCACCAGGGCAAGGCTGTGCGAAAGCCGCCCAACGGTAAGTTCTGTGGCCACGAGCGCAAGTGTCACGACCAGCGCAATTCTTACCACCCAGGTCGCGGCCTCCCCATGATGGTGATGGTCGTGGTGTGAGTGCACGATGGTTAGACCAGTTTGGCTGTCAAACTGATTTGCGCCGCCGCCAGCACCTTCGATACCGGGCAGCCCTTCTTTGCGTCATCGGCAAATTTTGCGAACGCCGCGGCGTCAATGCCGGGTATCTGCGCTTCGGTGTTCAATTCAATCCGCGTAATGCCGAAGCCCTCGCCGACTTTTTCAAGATGCACGGTGGCCGTAGTATGAATGCGTGTGGGAGTAAATCCTCCCTTGCCTAATCCTGCCGAGAGGGCCATGGAAAAGCACCCGGCGTGCGCCGCGGCAATCAGCTCCTCCGGATTGGTGCCTTTCCCGCTTTCAAACCGCGAGGCAAATGAATATGGCCCTTCATAAGCGCCGCTGCCGAGTTTCATTGTCCCCTTGCCTTCTCGCAAACTGCCCTTCCATTCCGCTTCTGAGGTGCGTGCTGCCATGTTGAGCTCCTTCAATGAAATGTGGATTCGCTGCTCTAATGGGGAGAAACCACGGTGCGCCCGAATGTGCTGGCGCATGCTGGCGCATTCCAAGCCGTCATCGTGGGATACAACCCAAGTTGTCCAGTATAGCACCGATGGCTCAGCGGCAGCGCAGCCGCGCAGTGCGAATGAATGGCGAGAATCATGGGCGCAGAGTTGCGCAGAGAGGCTTACCGGAACCTTGCGCAAAGCCTGCCCGACGAGCCGGGCAGTTCAGGCCTTTCATTAATAACCCTTGCCGGCTCACTTCCGGTACTGCTCATCGCTGACGTGTTCCATCCATTGCACCACGTTGCCGTCCTTTCTCTCCTGAATGGCAATGTGGGTCATGGCGGTGGCGGGTGCGGCTCCGTGCCAATGCTTCTCTTGCGGCGCGAACCAGACCACATCGCCGGGCCGGACCTCCTCGATCTGGCCGCCCCAACGCTGGACCCAGCCGCAGCCGGCAGTGATGATGAGAGTTTGACCGAGCGGATGCGTATGCCAGGCCGTGCGGGCGCCGGGTTCGAATGTGACGTCGGCGACCTGAACCAGCGCGGGGTCGGGCGCCTGAAACAGCGGATCGATCCTCACCGTTCCGGTGAACCACTCGGAAGGCCCTTTTGCAGATGCTTGCGACCCAACTCTCCTGATGTCCATTCTAAACCCACATTGATCAGCGCCAGCAGACCAGTTTGAGTTCGGTCATCTCTTCCACGACAAATTGCGGGCCTTCGCGGCCAATGCCGCTCTTCTTGACGCCGCCGTAGGGCATATGGTCGGCGCGATATTGCGCCACATCGTTGATCATCACGCCGCCCACGTGCAACTGGCGTGCGGCATCGAAAGCCTTAGCGATGTCGCGCGTGCAGATGCCCGCTTGCAATCCGTATTCGCTGGCGTTGACCGCTTTGATGGCGTCGGGCAGATTCTTGTAAGTGTGGACGGCCACCACGGGGCCGAATGCCTCGCGGCAGCAGATCTCCATATCCGGCGCGACGTTGGTGACAATGGTGGGCTCCAGCGTGGAGTTCTTGCGTTTGCCTCCGGTCAGCACCTTGGCCCCGCCCGCGCGCGCGCGGTCAATCCACTCTTCCACACGCTTCGCATCGCCCAAAGTGATCAGGGAGGAGATATCCGTTGTGTCCTCGAAAGGATGCCCGATCCTGAGTTTCTGAGTCGCCGCAATGAAGCGCTCCAGGAAGGTCTTTTCAATCGACTCGTGCACGTGAATGTTCTGGACGGAGATGCAAACCTGGCCGGAGTGCGAGAAGCTCCCCACGACGCAGCGGGGAACGAGCATGTCGAGGTCACAGTCAGGCTCGAGGATCACCGAGGAATTCGAGCCCAGCTCCAGCGTGACGCGGCGCAGGCCGGTGTGCGCGCGAATTTCCTCGCCCACCGGAACGCTGCCGGTGAAAGTGACCATCGCTACGCGCGGGTCAGTGATCAGCAGCGGCCCCAGTTTGCCGCCCGAGCCGGTAATCACGTTGTAAGCTCCCGCCGGAGCGCCTGCTTCCTGAATCAAGCGCCCCAGCCGAAGGCCGCTGAGGGGAGTGTTCGTGGCGGGCTTGTGCACCACGCTGTTTCCTGCTGCGAGCGCTGGTCCGACCTTGTGCAGCGCGAGATTCAAAGGGAAGTTGAAAGGTGTAATTGCCGCGATTACTCCGATGGGCTCGCGGACCGTCATGGCCCAACGCCCTTTGCCAATGGGCGCGGCCTCCATGGGAATAACTTCGCCGCGCAGCCGCCGGGCAGCGTCAGCGGAAGCCAGCAGGGTCTGCTGGCTGCGCTCAACTTCCACGCGAGCTTCACGGATGGGCTTTCCGGTTTCGCAACAGACGAGCTGGGCGAATTCCGCGGCGTCGCGCGCAAGAAGGTGGCGCATGCGTTCAAGCAATTCGGCGCGCTCGTATTGCGTGAGCCGCGCCATCGCACGGGCGCCCGTTTCCGCCGCCGCGAGGGCTCGCTCCGCCGTCGCAGCGTCGGCGTCATAAACCTCGCCCACCGGCGTGCCGTCGTAAGGAAGCTGGATCGTGCGCGGCGCGCCGGAGCGCACCCATTCGTCCCCGATAAGCATGGGAAATTCTTTCTTCTCGATGATTGCTGTGGTCATGGAATTACACTCCTTAGTTCTTCACTCCCCGGGCAGGGAGCTTCGCCCCGCAACGCCCGGGGCAACGTGGATCTGAGGCAAGAGGGCCGCAGTCCGTGGAAAACAGGTGGTCGGGGCGCCCAGATTTGAACTGGGGACCTCTTGGTCCCGAAGCTAGTTAGTATAACGCATCTCGCTGATTTTGCGGCACGCTTGGCAAAGCACAAGTACCAAAAAGCACGGTAAAAACCCTGAAGTGGTACCGATTGGGTACTCGTTTGGTCGCTACCTTGGTCTGCTGGCGATGCGGACACGTCCCGGTTCCACCAATGTGAAAGCGTTCCAGAGACGCGAGCCCAGCTTAGCCACTGCTTCAACGACAAACAGTGGCTTGGCCCGGCGCACGCGGCTGGGAAACCTCACCAGCATTACTCCCGCTGAAGAGTGCCCGCGCGCGTACACCAATTCGCCGAAATCGGAGTCTTCCGTGATGAGGATGCGACGCTCGCTCAACGCGCGCCTGATCACCAATTCATCCGCTGAGCCTTTGGCGGCTTCGGCAATCGCGACTA
>JASHTZ010000768.1 GCA_030040295.1 Terriglobia bacterium
CGTCGAAGATATTCCCTTCGGTTCATTCTCTGCGAATCGACGGAAGGCAGGTGAGCATCAGCAGCCATTCTTGCAAGCACTTTCCACTATCATATTCTGCGACGCTAGTTCATGCCCAAACGGTTCCCCCCCGATTTGAAAAATTTCCTTTTAGAACCGACGCACGGCCCGCGGAGCACTGGCAGGCCTCACTGCGGCTCGCCGCGCGCCGCGCGCCGCGATATGCCACTCCGAGTGGGAACACCTGAGTTACAATCTCCATGTCACGCGCACAGATTGTAATGCGTGTCTGCGCCGGCGGTCAAAACTTTCTGGAAAATCCCCGCTTCGACGCATATCATTTGAAATCGGGGGCCTTCATGGGTACAACGCGGCGAAGATTTCTTGGTGCAATTGCCGGCGGGGCTTCGGGACTGCTTGCGCGGCCTTCGCGCGGGTTGGTTGCCCGGCCGGCGGATCGAAAACCTAACCTGCTGTTTTTGATTGCCGATGACCACGCGGGATACGTTCTGGGTGTGGATGGGAACTCGCGGGCGCAGACTCCGGTGCTGGATCGGCTCGCCTCGCAGAGCATGCGCTTTGCCGCGAATTACTGCAATGCTCCGGTTTGCACGCCTTCGCGGCAATCGATTCTCACCGGGCAGTTGCCGCACTCGGCGGGCGTCACGGTGCTCGAAACTCCGCTTGATGAGAGCAAGCCTACGCTGGCAAAAAATCTCGATGCCGCCGGTTACTTCACCGCCGTTTATGGCAAGATGCACTTCAACCGCCCGGGAACTCCCGGCATGCACGGATTCCGAATCGCCTGCACGGAAGACGTGACAAAAACGCGCTGGCTGCACGACGTGGGCCCGGAGCATGTTCCGGAGGGCATCCGCACCAAGCCCCCGTGGCACCCCTTTCACGATCCGGCACGCATCTGGCTGAACGCGGACGACCTTCCCTTCCCCCGCGACGAAGCCGAAATGAGGAATACCTGGACGGCGCAGCGCGCCTGCGAGTTCCTGCAAGCCCATCGCAGCGATTCCTTCGCGCTGTGGGTGAGCTTCCAAACTCCGCACTCGCCATTCGACTTTCCCATTGAAGACCGCGATCACTTCGAACCCCGCAGTTTCCCTGTGCCGGAGGTTGGGCCGGAAGATCCGCCGCAGATTCCCCTGATTTTTCGCACTCTCAGCCCGACGGACAAACAAGGCATTATCGCGGCGTATTACACCTCCGTGGCCTTTCTCAATCGCAGCCTGGAAATGGTGCTCTCCAAGCTTGCTGCGCTTGGACTCGACCGCGACACGCTGGTGATCTACATGGCGGATCACGGTTATAGCCTGGGGCAGCACGGCCGGTTCGAAAAGCATTGCTGCTATGACCCGGCGCTGCGCGTCCCGCTGATGATGCGCTGGCCGGGCAGAATCGCCCCCGGCGTGGTGAGGGATTTCACTGAATCGGTGGACGTCCCGCCCACGCTTCTCGACCTTCTGGGCGTGGAGCCGTTCGAGTTGAATCACGGACAAAGCCTGCGCGCCTACCTCGAAGCCAAGCGCGCCCCCAAACCGCGGCAGGAAATCTTCAGCGAGTACCTCGAGAACGAAGAGGCGTGCATTCGCACCACGGAATGGAAATTCGTTCAGTGCAGCGGGCGGCGCGCGCGCACCGACGGCTATATTACCGATAATCCCACGCCCGGGCGGTATTATCGCCTCTTCGACCTCAAGCGCGACCCCGGCGAATTCCACAACGTCGCGGATCAGCACCCCGAGCTGGTGCGAAAATTCTCTTCGGACATGCTGGCGATATTTCGCGATACACACCCGGACGCACACCAGGAGCCCGAAAAACTTGCGGATGCGGAAGCCATTGATTGGTATCTGCGCCCGCGCGATGCCAGGCCATCCCCCGCCGTGTCGTGACGGCGTTGAACTCCGGGTTCTATTCGAGTACGATGCCGCGGACGATGAAATTCCTTGCCCAAGCTTTAGCAATCAGCCTCTTGTTCCCTGCCCTCGCCGCTAAAGCACAAAGCCCCCAAGAAAAAAGCATTCGCGTGATTCCAAACGTCTCTGTGCCCATGCGCGATGGAGTCATTCTGACGGCCGACGTTTATCTCCCCGCCGAATCGGGGCGCTATCCGGTTCTCCTGGAGCGTTCGCCTTACGGCAAAGCGGGCGGAAAAGGCGAGGGAATTTACTTTGCGAAGCACGGTTATGTGGTGGTGGTGCAGGACACGCGCGGCCGCTACGATTCCGATGGCGTGTGGTACGCCTTTGCGCACGAGCCCGGTGACGGACAGGACACCATCGCCTGGGCGGCCCGTCAATCGTGGTCAGACGGCAAGGTAGTGACTATCGGCGACTCGTATAACGCCATGGACCAGTGGCTCGCCGCAACGCGTGACAATCCGGCGCTCGTGGGAATGATTGCCGGCTTCGGCCCCTCGGACCTCTATTCCACCACTGTCTATCCCGGAGGCGCGTTCAAGCTCGGAATGATGTCGTGGGCGCTCGAAACGGGACGCCACACCTTGACGGGCGTAAACGGTCTTCTCGACTGGCCGAAATTGCTCCGTCACCTTCCCGTAAGTGGTGCGCTTGAGGAGACGGGCTTCAACCAGCCCTTTTATAACGACTGGCTCGATCATCCGGCTTACGACGAATATTGGCGGGCGATGGGCTGGACGGGCGTTCCGAAGAATCTCGACATTCCGGTTTTTCTCTACGGTGGCTGGTACGA
>JASHTZ010000769.1 GCA_030040295.1 Terriglobia bacterium
GGCAAAATTCAATATGACCGCTTGGCGAAGACGGAGTTGTTCCAGAACGGACTCAACCGCATTTTGAGCGGAGTGAAAAAGGGCTATCGTCTCGCCCTGATGTGCGCCGAAAAAGAGCCGCTTGAGTGCCATCGAACGATCCTGGTCGCGCGGCACTTGGCGGCGCTTGGTGTGCCGATCGTGCATATTCATGCCGATGGCCATCTTGAAACCCACGAGGCCGCACTGGAACGGTTAGCGCGGATGCTGAATATGTGGGAAGACCACATGTTTTGTTCTCGCGAGGAATTGGTTGCGCAGACCTATCGTCGCCAGGAAGAGCGCGTTGCGTACGAGGTCGCCGAACCCACGCCCAGCCCGGTGGTGAAGGAAGTAGCACAGTGAAGATCTTCACATTGGGCTTTACAAAAAAGTCCGCCGAAATTTTCTTCACACGCCTTAAGGACGCAGGCGTTAAGCGGCTAGTGGATGTGCGACTGAACAACGTTTCGCAGCTTGCGGGTTTTACGAAGAAGAACGATCTACGCTACTTCGCGAAGGCCATCTGCGGCATCGAATACATTCATCTCCCTGAGCTTGCGCCCACGGCCGAAATTCTCGATCCTTACAAGAAAGCCAAGAATCGTGACTGGCCGCTGTATGAGCGGCAATTCCTCGACCTCATGCAGAGTCGGCACATCGAGAACACGCCCCGCGAGATTTTAGATGGCGGTTGCCTGCTCTGCAGCGAAGAGAAACCAGAGCATTGTCACCGCCGCCTCGTTGCCGAGTACCTTCGAGAGCGCTGGAGCGATGTGGAGATCAAGCATCTCCCATAGTCCGCGTGTGGCGGATACAGTGGGGTTCATGTTTGCGACCCGAGCGAGGTGTTGACGCGCCCCAGACAGAAGAACCGATTTCTGCGCCGCCCGCGAATTTCTTAAGGAGTTGGCATGAGCACCCTCACCATCCGGTTACCCGAAACGAAACACGCGCGCCTGCGCCGGCTGGCCCATAGCCGGAAGATCAGCATGAACAAGCTGATCGACGAGTTGGCGACGGTCGCCCTTGCCCAACATGACACCGAGCTAAGATTTCACGCTCTCGCCGCCAGCGGGTCCGCCGCACGGGGACTCGCCCTGTTGGATAAACTCGACCAGAAGCTCCGCCGGCGATGACATCAGAAGCAGGCAGGCTGGCGCAGAGTGGAACTCTGCGATCCTGTGATCGAGGCGCATGGGATGGGGATCACCATCGCAGAGCTTTGCTCTGCGCCAGCCCCCCTTGAATCGTATCGACTTAACGTATATACTTCCCTCATGTCGATCACCAAGGTTTTTCGCAGCGGCAACAGCCAGGCTGTTAGGATTCCGAAGAAATTCCAGTTTCGCTCGAGGCAGGTGGAGATCACCCGGCGCGGGGACGAGATTGTTCTTCGCGAGCAGCCGGGGAACCTTGCGCCCGCCTTCGATCTTCTGGCCGGGATGCCATCGGATTTCTTTAAGGGCGGCCGACGGCAGCCCAAGCTGGACAAGCGCGCGAGATTCTGATGCGCTATCTTCTCGACACCAATATCTGCATCTACATTGCCAAGCAAAAGCCTCAGCCGGTGATGGAACGCTTCCGCCTGTTACGGCCGGGCGAAGTGGGAATGTCGATCATTACCCACATGGAATTAACGTTTGGCGCATGGAAGAGCCGGCAGAGGAATGACTCCTTGCAGCGTATCCAGGAACTGGAGCGCTTCGTTCCTGTCCTGCCGCTTGATGCGAGTGTCAGCAGCCACTATGGGCGGTTAAGGGCTGAACTCGAAAGCAGGGGTTCGCCTATAGGCGCCTACGACCTGCTGATCGCTGCGCACGCGCTGGCTCTGGGGCTGACGCTGGTCACCAACAACGTCCGCGAATTTCACCGTGTTCCGGCGTTAAGGATCGAGAATTGGGCTGAACCTGCATAGGGCCGACGTGGCGCGAGCTTTGGTCCTCATGGGGGAAGGCCACGTGTGAGCGAGCCTGGTAAATCCTGTGATACAGACAGCACAGGAAAGGGAGCAGCCAAGAATGGTATTCGCTTTTTGAAGGCGCGCGGTGCAGTATGCGGCGTGGCTTTTGCCCGCCGTGCCGGCCCTGCGGCTGCCTGCTTCGGGACTAATCTCGGGGGCTAATATTTCCCCTGCTGAATCCATTGCGCCACGACCTCGGCAACGGAGAAATGGTCCTGATGGTTGGCCTCGAACCGGCAGCCCAGTTCGAAGGCATTCGATTCCAGCGGAATGCCGTCGTAGCCGCCTCCCGCGAGAAATCCGCGAACATATAGCTCCGAAAAACGCCGGATCCCCAACTGGCGGTACTGCTCCACGTGGACGAGCTCATGGAACAGCAGATCGTTAGTGAAATTTATGTGAGACACGATGACGTAATCAAAGGTGATGGCAGAGACTTGTGAAAGGTCGCGAAGGTTCGAGAAGCCCAACGTTTTCAGAATGCCATGAAACGGGGGGTTTTTCAGGCGGATACCGTCAAGCACAACCAATCGAGCAAGGTCAAGCAGGTCGCGGGAAAAAAAGGCTGACATTACGTTCCTCTGCGCCGGCGTAAGGGGATTCGCCTGAAATAGGAACTTATTGCGCTGAGCCTTAATGTAGCGCGTCACGACCGAAGGAACACACAGGATCCGGGCCAGGATCAATTGGGTTTTCGAGTTTGATGTCATGGTAGCCCTTCATCGCCGGGGACGTCTGAAATTATCATGATGCCTGTGACTGGAGGGTTGTTGTCTCCGATTGCGGGACTCTCCGCCCTCGATGCCTCGCGTGGGCCATGCAGGGACCCACGGTGGCCGTAATGCACCAGCGTGGTGGTTTATGGCCAGAAATTACCGGCTGGCGCAACCTCGTTCAACCTCAGAAGCATCTTATTTTCAATGGGCTAGGCGGTCCGGAGAATTTGGCAAGAAACTTGCCTCTATGCAGGGTGCTAGGTGGCCGAAAGCTGGGAGGAAGTTGGGTATGGTGACCAAACCAATGAAGCCTTTTAAGAAAGCAGTGATTTATAGCTTGGTAGGAATGTTCACGCTG
>JASHTZ010000770.1 GCA_030040295.1 Terriglobia bacterium
CCCACCAGGCGATTTACGGTGATAAATCCCAGAAAGAAAAACAACAGTGCCACGCCCTCATCAAGAGCGAACTCCTTCGGGATATGGTGGAGAACGTAGTGGCCGGTTTCGTGTCCGAGAACCAGCAAAAGCTCGTCCGGCTCCATGGTTTTCAGCGTTGTGTCCCACACGACGACGCGCTTGCTCGCTCCCAGCCCAGTGACGTAGGCGTCCACGGCTTTGGTGCGGGAACTCGCATTCATCTCAAAGATGCGCGCGGGGGGAACTGCAATGCCGGCGTGTTTCATCATGTCTTCGATGCGATCGACCAGGGCGGGCTGAGTCTGCTCGAGGGGCCTAAACTTGTAAAAGAGGGGATCGATGAGATAGGGTTCGATCAGGATGTAGCCCAAGACAAGCGGTATCGAAGTGAGCCAGAAGTAGAACCACCAGCGGCGCGGGCTGCGGCGCACGACCCAATAGAAAATCCACACCACAATTACCGCTAGAACGACGCCGATGCCCAGGCTTTTTCCCCAATCGCCAAACCACCCCGCAAGGCCCTGCGTTGAAAGGCCGAAGCGCTGCTCGAGAGTGTAGTCCGAGTAAAATTCGAGGGGCAGGTTCAAGAGCGTTGCTGCCACAAAAAACAAAGGAACGAAGATTAAGCACTGGACGAAATGCCGTTGCGAACCCCGTCGCGCCCAATCGCGGAAGCGCGCGGCAATGCCGGCCCGCCAGAGGAACAGGTAAATCACGATGGAGACGAGAGTTCCTACAAAATAAAGGATGTAGAGTGAACGCGAGTAGGCAATCGCCTGGGCACGGCGCTCCGGAGTGAGGGTATAAGTGGCGGGCGGCGAGGATGGTTGTGCTTTACGCGCGGAAGGCTCGGGTTGGCCCGCCAGCGGCGCTGAAACCTGCGCGCATGCCCTCCGAGCGCTGCCGGCAACCATTAGGAGGCAGCAGGCGCCGAGGAGAATCCCAGCAAAGCGCTTCATAATTCCATGAACAGACCAGTGGCTGGTTCCTAACCGCTATCCACTGCCCACTAACCATTGTCCTTCTAGATCTTTGGCAGCACAATCCCCTGCTGAGCCTGGTACTTGCCCTTCTTATCCTTGTATGAAGTCTCGCAGCTTTCATCCGACTCCAGGAAGATAATCTGGCAGAGTCCCTCGTTCGAGTAAACCCGCGCCGGCAGGGGTGTGGTATTGGAGATTTCAAGCGTCACGAAGCCTTCCCACTCTGGTTCGAGCGGCGTGACATTCACAATAATGCCGCAGCGGGCATAGGTCGATTTTCCGACGCAGACGGTCAGCACATTGCGCGGGATCTTGAAGTATTCCACCGAACGGGCCAACGCGAAGGAATTAGGCGGAACGATGCACGCAGGGCCTTTGAATTCAACGAATGAGCGTTCATCAAATTTCTTGGGGTCGACGATTGTCGAATTGACGTTGGTAAATATTTTGAATTCATCAGCAACGCGCAGATCGTAACCGTAAGATGAGAGCCCGTAGGAGATCACGCCTTCGCGAACCTGCTTTTCCTCGAAAGGGCGAATCATGTCGTGCTCCCGGGCCATCTTGCGAATCCAGCGATCATTCTTGACGGGCATTTTTTCTCACCTCGCGCAAAGTAGGGTGGCAAGTATCATAAGCAACCCTCCGCTTCGTTGGGATTCCCCCAGCAAAGAGCGAAGCATCATAGTCGAGGAGAATATTCTTGACAATGCCTCTCTCAATTCTTAGGATTAAAGCCTGTATTTTCAGGAGGTTTGCGTGATAAAGCTGGATATCATCAATGAGGTCGTAAACCGCACCAGCATGACCAAGACGAAAGCGGAAATGGCGGTGGAAACCGTGTTCGACTCCATGAAGAAAGCTCTGATGCAGGGCGATCGTATCGAACTGCGCGGCTTTGGCGTCTTCAACGTGAAACCTCGCAAGACCGGCATCGGGCGGAACCCCCGCACGGGTGCGGAAGTCAGCATCCCCCCTGGCAAAGCAGTGCGCTTCAAGCCCGGTAAAGAACTCCAGTCTCTCACCTAACCTATTTACAGGCGGCAGGGAGCGGGCGAGAATGGATTTTATCGCCATTTGCGCATGGGGGAAGAATCCCAATTCGGGGGTGTCGGCCAGTTGCCCGCCGGCCAGACACCTTGGACGGTCCACGCGTGGGTTCCTCCTCGCCGCGGCCCCCGGTCCGGCAAGCGTTGGTTCCATTCCCTGTCGTTCCACGTGTGCTTATTCCTGCTCACGGTTCTTACCACGTTAATTGTGGGAACGCACATCGCGCAGAACTATGCACAGAACATTCCGGCGTTTGATTGGGACCTTTCGTGGGCTTATTTCCGCGAACTGGCTCGCCACCCGGAGCTGCTCCTTCTGGGCGTGCCTTTTTCCTTCACCTTGTTGACCATTCTGCTGGCTCACGAACTTGGCCATTACTTCGCCTGCCGCCACTACGGACTTGATGCAACCTACCCCTACTTCATCGCCGCTCCAACCCTGATTGGGACGCTGGGCGCATTTATTCGCATCAAATCGCCCTTTGTGAACCGCCGCGAGCTTTTCGATGTAGGAATCGCCGGGCCGATTGCGGGATTTGTCCTTGCCATTCCGGCGCTCATCGTGGCGATCTTTCTGAGCCACGGAACCATGCCCGCTGTCTCGCCGGATTCAATTACGCTGGGCAGTCCGCTGGCGGTGATTCTGCTCACCAAGTTGCTGCGCAGCGGAGTCAGTCCCCTCGAGGTGATTCTTAGTCCTATTGGGTGCGCTGCCTGGGTGGGACTCTTCGCCACCGCCCTGAATCTGCTTCCAGTCGGCCAACTGGATGGCGGGCACATCCTTTATTCCGTGCTGGGCGAGAGGTTCCGTTTTTTCTCACGAGGCTTCTTTCTCATATTGCTTCCGCTTGGAATTTTTCGCTGGCCTGGGTGGCTGCTTTGGGCCGTGATCCTGTTTTTCCTAGGCCTCCGGCATCCCCGTGTAATCGAGCCCTCCGTGCCCCTCGGCCGGAATCGGGAGTTACTTGCCGTGGTCGCGGCCATCATGCTCGTCCTGACGTTTCTTCCCACACCCCTCCAGGTTCAGTAGGCAGTATCTCTACATCACGCTTACCGGATCCATATCGATCACCAGCGAGCGATGCGGCAAACCCTGCTGCTCGCTGAAGTCCGCCAGGCGCCGCAGGATGGAATTCAGGCGGGCGCGTGAGGTGCATTTCATCAGGAACTGAATACGGAAGCGGCCCTGCAACTTCGCCAGCGGTGCCGGAGTGGGTCCCAAAACCCTCAGCCCCTCCATTTCCTTCTCGAGAGGGACGAGAAAATCGCCCACCTGCTTTGCCACCCGCGCGGCTTGATC
>JASHTZ010000009.1 GCA_030040295.1 Terriglobia bacterium
GCCAGCGCCTGCATGGGATTGGGCGCCGCGCCACCGTACATTCCCGAGTGCAGATCGTGGGCCGCCGCGCGCGCTTCGATTTCCGTGTAAACCAGGCCGCGCAGGCCGGTGGTGATAGTGGGCAGATCGGGCGCAAACAGTTCCGTGTCGCACACCAGCGCCGCATCGCATTTCAGCTTGTGGGGATTCGCCTCCACGAACTCGTCGATGTGCTCGCCGCCCACTTCTTCCTCGCCCTCGATCAGGAATTTCACGTTGAGCGGCGGTTTGCCCTGCGTTTTGAAGTATCCTTCCACCGCTTTGACCAGCAGATAGACCTGCCCCTTGTCATCCACCGCTCCGCGCGCATAAATGTTGTCGTTGCGGATGGCGGGCTCGAAAGGCGGGGAAGTCCACTCATTCAGCGGGTCGGCGGGCTGCACGTCGTAGTGGCCGTAGATCAGCAGGGTGGGCTTGCCGGGTGCTTCCAGCCACTCGGCATAAACGAGCGGGTGCTGCTTCTCCTTGCCGGCGATGATCTCCACGTTCTTCATGCCCATGGTGCGGAATTCGTTGGCCAGGAATTCCGCCGCGCGCTGGATGTCCCCATTGTGCTCGGGCAACGTGCTGATGCTGGGAATTCGCAACAGCTCCAGTAGCCCTTGCAGGTGCGCTTCACGGTTGGCGTGGTAGTAGTCGAAGAGTGCGGTGCTCATAAGTCCTCCATTCAGCGGCAGTGTTTAGTGGCGAGTGGTTAGTGGCTAGTCGCGGGCAAAGCCTCTGCGGCGAGCCGCAGGGGGATTGCCCGGGCATGGGCTCCTTTGCGAAGGGAAAGTCTACACTTCGGATTTCTTGGCGTCAATTTGAGTGGTGAGGAACGCCCGAAAAAGATTCACCGCAGAGACCACAGAGAGCCACAGAGAATTCTCTCCATACTTTTCTCTGTGTACCTCCGTGACCTTTGTGGTGAGAAATTTCTTCAAGCATACCAATTAAAAACACCGCTCCGTACATTCAGGACGAAGGCCACATGCTTATTCATACTGATAAACACTAACCTTTTCGACGCTGATTCGCTGCGAAGGGAATCTCCAATCTTTGCCTTGGTTGTTCTCGTCGCCGTTTAAGCGCCGGCCGGGCACCCAGGCGCCCTCGGAAAATGTCCCTTCGTCGATGGCTCCGATTCCCACGTGAATCGATGGCGAATCCTTGCGGCTGAAGGTCACCATAAAGCCTCTGCCTGCGCCCAGAAATTCGCCGGGACCGATCGCAATGATCATTCCTGCGGCATTCTTCGCCTCCGACCCGAAAAGTTCATCGAGATGCATTTGCAGCCGGTAGCCATCCAGATCCACAGTCATCTCCGGGTGGTCCTGGTCGAGCAGAAACCCCGCCATTTCGCCCTTGCCCTCGTGCGCGAGAATAATTGGCGCGAGGTCTTGCAGCACCTTGTAGCTTTTGCCCAATTCGTTGTTGGGGTCGGCCTCGGTCAAGGGTGGCGGAGTCTCCCTCGGCGGAATATCAATTCCGAAAGGAGAAAAACCAATCGTCTCATGCGCGCCTATGGCGTAAAAAACGTTTTCGCCGCCCAGCGTGCCGCCGCGCGTTTCGGGAATGAACATGGGATTTCCCTCGCGATTGTAGCGGTCGCACCATTCGCTGAAATTTCTCGCGTAAATGTCCGGCGAATAGATGTCAATCGACGATCCTGCGGCCTTCCACACGTCCATCACCTCGGGCAGCGGGCCGCCGCTTGGGTACTGGCCCGGAACCGCCGTGGGTCCCGCCAGCCAGGTATTCACGTAATAGGGAATGGGATACTCGGCCTTGCCGGCGGCGGCCACCTGCTGGATGTAGCGCCCGTAGTTCCACGCCATGAAGATTTTGTCTGTTCCCGCGCCCGGCCCAAAAACCTCCTCCCACGTGCCGGAGGTTTTTGCGCCCGCGGCTTCCCACACTTGCCGGAACTCCGGAATCAATGTGTCACGGTGTTGCTGCATATAATTTATCAACTGTGCTGGAACCTGCCCGCTGAAGGCTTGATTCGCGGCGGGCGAGCGGTCGCGAGAATCGCCCAGCACTCCGACTTCGTTCTCCACCTGCATCATCAGCACGGTGTGAGCGTCGCCATCCACCTCGCGAATGTGGCGCATGGTGGCGGCGAAAGCGCGCGCGTCCGCCTTCATGGTTTCCTGCCCCAGCGTGCTCAAAATTTCCACTACGCTTCCGTCCTTTTCGATGACGCGCGGGAAGCGCTTCGTGTCCTGCTTCACCCACATAGGCGCGTAGCTCGACATGCCGTTTTTCCAGCTCGCGAGCCACAGAAATACCAGGTGAAGATGGTTCTCGCGCGCGTCGCGAATCAGGCCGTCGACGAGCGTGAAATCAAATTGCCCCTCGCGTGGCTCGATCAATTCCCATGATAGCGGCGTGAGCACGGTGTTGAGCGGAATCGCCGCAAGCTCCGGCCAGATGGGACGCATGTAATCCAGGTTTGACGAACTGGAGTTGTGCAACTCGGCGCCGAGGATGAGGAAGGGTTTCCCGTCAACAACCAGTTGTGTCGCATTGCCGTGTTTTTCCAGGTGGGGGATGCCACGGTTTTGGGCTTGAACCAGTTTCGTAAGGGAGAAAATCAGGATGACGGCAATCAGGATGCGGTGCTTCATGACAGACACCTCAAGCGTTGAATTGCGGTTTCTAACCGTGCAGACCATACACCAGATTGAGTCGCGAAAGGGGAATCTTTGGTTGCACAGATCACCCTCCTGATTCGGACGGGCGCTCATCGCCAAACGAACGGGGCGGTCTGCCCACGTTACTTTTCATTTTCCCGCGTCAGCCGGTAGAACCCCAACTGCGCGTCGCCGTGGCGCAGCAGGCGGGTGCGGTAGAGGTTCAGATAGTTTTCCTCCAATTCCACGTGCCGTGAGTGCTCTGCGACCACGAGGGATTCCGGCCCTAGCAATGACCCTCGTGCCAGGCGTCGCAGGGTGTGATGATACTCCCGAATCTCTTCGTACGGCGGGTCAAGAAAGACAATGTCAAAACGTTCGCTCTCGCCTTCCAGGCGCTCCAGGCCTTTCAAAACATCGCAATTCAGTAGTGCGTAGCCGGAATCGATCTTCAGCGCCGCGAGATTCTGGCGAATCAATTGCGCTGCGGGGCGGTGATGCTCGATAAAGACCACGTCGCGCGCGCCGCGGCTAATGGCTTCAATGCCCACGGCGCCTGTGCCCGCGTAGGCATCCAGAAACGCTGCGCCGCCCACCCGCGGGCCAAGCACGTCGAATAGCGTCTCGCGCATCTGGTCAGAAGTGGGGCGCAAGTTGCCGCCCTTCAGGGTGCGCAGATGAAGACCGCGATATGTGCCGGAGATGATTCTCATAATTATTTGGCCATTTTGCGATTTGGTCATATGGCCATTGAATCATTTAGCCATTGCACCGTTTCCTGGTCGCACTGGCGGGGTTTCGAAAATGTCGCAATGACCAAATGACCAAATCGCAAATTGAACAAATCAAGCGACGCTTGCCAAACCGTACCTCCTCGGCCACTCATTGCGGAGATAGGTGACGAATTGCTGCAATTCCTTCTGCGAAGGCGGATGTGCGACAAATTCCGCCGCCTCTTTCTTGGCCCACTCCAGAATTTCCTGGTCGCGCAGCAGGTTGGCGACGCGAAAGGCGGGGATTCCCCACTGGCGAGTGCCGAAGAATTCTCCCGGGCCGCGCAGCTTCAGGTCGATCTCCGCGATGCGGAACCCGTCGTTGGTGGCGGTCATGGTATCCAGCCGCTCCTGAGAAACCTCGCTGCGCTTCTCGCCTGCCATCAGAATGCAATGCGATTTCTTGGTGCCGCGCCCGATGCGCCCGCGAAGCTGGTGGAGCTGCGAAAGGCCGAAGCGGTCAGCGTGCTCGATGAGCATGACGGTGGCGTTCGGAACGTCCACGCCAACCTCCACGACGGTGGTCGCCACCAGAATCTGCACCTCGCCGCGCTTAAATTGCTGCATCACATCTTCCTTTTCGGCGCTCGCCAGGCGGCCATGCAACAGGCCGACGCGGAATCCCGGAAACACCACGCGCGCAAGCTGTTCGTACATGCGCACGGCGGGCTTCAGGTCCAGCTTCCCGCCCTCTTCGATCACTGGGCACACCACGTAGGCCTGCTCGCCACGCCGAATTTTCTCGCGCAGGAATTTGTAGGCGCGCTCGCGGTCGCTTTCCTCAATCACGCGGGTCACGATGGGCGTGCGATGCGGCGGCAACTCATCAATCACAGAAAAATCCAGATCGCCGTACAGTGTCAGGGCGAGCGTGCGCGGAATGGGCGTGGCCGTCATCACCAGCACATCGGACAGCAAGTCGGGATGACGGCCTTTGCGCATCAGTTCGGCGCGCTGCAAGACGCCGAAGCGGTGCTGTTCATCGACGATCACCAGGCCAAGCCGCGAGAAATTCACATCCTCCTCAATGAGCGCGTGCGTGCCGATGGCGAGGTTCACCACGCCCGCCGCGAGTTCGCGCTTGATCGCGGTTTTCTCCGCCGCCTTGCGCGCGCTGATCAGCAGTTCGACGCGATAATCGAGCGGGCGGAAAAGTTGCTTGATGTAAAGGTAGTGTTGCACGGCCAGGATTTCCGTGGGCGCCATAAGCGCCACCTGGTAGCCGTTCTCCATCGCCAGAATCGCGGCCTGAACGGCCACGATGGTTTTACCCGAGCCCACGTCGCCTTGCAGAAGGCGATTCATGGGCTGCGGCGAGCACATGTCCTCCACGATTTCGCGCAGCACGCGCTTTTGCGCCGCTGTGGGATGGAAAGGCAGGATTTTGCGGATGGCCGCGCGCGCACTGTCCTTCACTTTGAACTCGACTCCCGCCAGCGCCTTGGCCTGCCGCCGCTTGAGCGCCAGGCCCGCCCCCACGTTGAAGAATTCCTCAAAGATCAACCGAATCTGCGCCGGAGTGCGAAACGCGCTGATCACCGCCAGGTCGTTTTCCGGAGCAGGGAAGTGCGTCTCGCGGACAGCCGCGGCGCGATCCGACAGCTTATTCCTGGCGATGACGCTGGGTGGAAGCCGCTCAGGCATCTGGCCGTCGAGGCCTTCGAGGGCGCCCCACACCAGCCGCCGCAGCACGCGCGGGGTGAGTGAAGAGATCGATTCATAGATGGGCACGATCCGGCCGATCTCGAGAGAATTGCCGCCTTCCGAGGCCGTGTCTTCCGGCAGGATTTCAAATTGCGGCCGAATCATTGACATCGTCCCCGTGCCGTACTGGTCGCGCTCCACTTTGCCGTAGAAAAAAACCTGCTGCCCGGCGCGAAAGACTTTGTTCCTCTCAAGATAATCGGCGTGAAACCATTTGCACCGCAGCATGCCGGTGGAATCACTCGCTGCAAGGTCGAAGATGGTGATGCCGCTGCGAGTGCGGATCAGGCCGCAGGTGAGAACCTTGGCGAACACCGTTGTTGTCTGCCCGGGAACGAGGTCGCGAATGTGAGTGAGGCGTGTGCGGTCCTCGTAGCGAAACGGAGTGTAATAAAGCAGGTCTTCCACGGTGCGGATTCCGCGTGAGGCCAGAATCTGCGAGCGCGCCGGCCCCACACCTTTGAGAAATTGAATCTCGGAATCAACAGTGAGTTTGGAATTCCCCATTCAGCCGATTGTATCTCGGGTGTCTGAGATTTCGGGAGAGCAATCGACTTTGGAAATCGGAAACACGCCCTTCCACAAAATTTATTTTCGCGCGTGTTGCGCTTGCTTTTTTCAAAGCAGTGCTATAGGATATGGGTATAGTGCCAAGCCATTCGACTCTGGAGTATTAGCACTTGATGTGTCGATAGATGGCACTCTGAATTGCGGCAAAGTCACCTGAAAAATCGAGCTGATCCCGAAAGACTTATTAATTGCTGTGCCGCCTGAGCAATGGGATTTAGTTCACAGTGCTTATTCGACCTATAACTATTATTTGATTGCCAAGGTTCGACTTGGGAGAATAAACTCAATACTCACGGCGGGCGAGGCGTAAGCAAATTCTGTGCTGAGCGATTGAATCCGGGCTAAGACCCGGACCAGACTTTACCCCTGTCGTATTGTATCGAGTGGGCTTCGCTCTGGAGCCTGCGGTTAGGGAAATAATGCCCCTCAATCCGGAGGGGGGAAACTAATTTCGGAAGATGGAATAAAGTTCACGCCGGCGTTTGCCGAAAATACACAGGAGGTGTGGCGAAAGTGGAAATGAAGGAGCAAGTTGGAGAGGCGGCTGGAAAAATCTGGCACGCCCTGAATGAGTCCGGCCCGCAGACCATAACCCAGTTGAGAAAGAAACTGAATGGGTCGAGCGACCTTGTGGATTTTGCTCTGGGTTGGCTGGCGCGGGAGGACAAAGTCGATATTTCCCGGGAGAAGAAAAGCCTCAAGGTGGCTCTGAAGTAGCCGCCCTTAGTCCTCGTCCCGTGGCCGTCGCAGGTGGCGGCATTTCGAGGCGGGGGGCACGAAAGCTGAACGAGAGCCTTTCCCGGGTTGAGAATTGAGCGGCATATTCGTGCCGGATATGCCCCGCGGATTTTGTTGCCCAAAGTATTCCTGGTCACGTAGAAGTATTCCGGGTCAAGATCGGTGCGACTCAAGATTGGGCGAATGGCCAAACCGAAGGTGTAGTGCGGGATGGCCAGCGTTAAACTTGTCCCACTGAATGTAAGGGAGCACTTATGAAAGCTAGAATTTCAGCCCTACTGGTGCATCAGAATTCCCAGACGCTGATGGCGCTCAAGGTTGCTTTGGAACGCCAGGGCATGCGTGTTGTGCAAGCGGAAACGCTGGCCCAGGCTCAGCGGCTGCTGGGGGGATTCAACCCAGCTCCGTTGGTCTTTACGGATGTCCATCTCCCCGATGGCACCTGGGCAGGGGTATTGGCACTTGCGGAGAAAGCCGCCAAGCCCGTCAATGTGATTGTCGTGGCCCGCGTGGTGGACACGCGCTTCTACGTTGAAGCCATTGAAACCGGAGCATTCGACTTCATCGCTCCGCCCTTCCTGGCTGCCGACCTCGAATACGTCGTCCACAGCGCTCTGAGCAATGTCGCTTCCCGGCGCGCCGCCATAGTTCCTGCACCGCGGCCGGAGGAAGGCTTGCTTCTGGGGGCCCAGAAATCCTCACGCTCTGTTGCCCAAGCATAACCCATACGCGCCCGCCGCCTGACCATTCCGGGTTTCTGTGGAAATGACTTCTCCATAGAGACAGGCCTTTTGGTTCAAGACTATTCCGCGACAATCTTTGTCTGGCCTTGGACTTATTCCGGGGTCACAATCCCCGCGAAGGCAAGATAGAAGCGGCTGAGGGGCAGGTTGAAGACGCCATCGGGGTCGGGATGCCGAGCCCAGGGATTGCGGATGCTCACGCTCACGGACGCGGCATTGTAACTCAGCACCGTGTAGCAGTGCGCATTGACGTACCATGATTCAGTGTCGGGCGGAATCGAGCGTCCGCTTGCCAGCGCCTGGTAATAACGGCTTCCACCCGTGCAGGCGACGATGGGCAATTCGCCGTTTACGGCGGTGGCCAGCGCCACGGCGGTCTGTGCTTCGGACTGATTCTCCTGCGAGCGCGTTGTTCCCGCCAAAGTTTGCATGGTTCGGTCGGCCAAACCGCCCTGTCCCACGGCCCGGTAAGCGCCGAACAGCTCGCCATTCTGCTGAATCATCGCCGCCATCTTATCGAAGAACCCGCTGGACTTCAGCATGCCGGCTACGGAAGTCTGGATGCTGTCGGGAACGGCGTTGGCTGCCATTTCCTGCTTCAGGCGCGTCTCTAGTTGACCCCGATTGATGTTTCCATACTGATCCACCTGGGCCCGGATGGCGCGGTCGTAAGCCAGAACCAGTTGATCGCTCGATGCGACCAGTTCCTCCGCCGGACGCTTGAGCACCGGGAAGAGGTCGCTGGCCTCAACGGCTTGCAGCAGCGATTCCCGCAGCACTCGCTGGGCGTAGGCCCGAAAAAGTACGGCCACCCATTCGCCGTCGGAAAGATCGTAGCCGCTCTCGCGGGTGTAGCGAAGGTCCTCCGGGTAGGCGGTTTCCCTTTTGCCGTCGCTGAACGTGACGGTGTAGCTCCCATCGGAGTTGGATTGGATCATCCTGCGGATGTCGGCTCCGTGATGTTGCGCCAGGGCCGCGACCACGGCGTGGAAATAGCAACTCCCCAGGCTCCCTTGCCGCACGGCATCGGGGGTAATGCCCTTAGGGCCGTAAAGATCATCGGCAGCCCGCCCCACCGGAAGGTGGGCGAAGCAAACGGCAATGCCTAGCAGTACGAGCCCGCGTCTCAACATAGTTTGCCCTCGGTGTTCTATTCTCTTGACCACCTTCAGGACGAATCTTGAGGCAAGAATACCCGCTGGATTGGGGAGCGTCAAACGGTTTGTGGAATTGTTCGTGTGACTGTTTGCGTGCAGTACCATCGGACTATTGACCGCCGGCGAGGCGTTTGTAGCGGCGGTCTATCGACCGCCGACAGCGCTCATAGAGCGCCGCTACAGCTTGGCGGGGCGGTTCGGCGTGTCGCCGCGCGCCCGTTTACGACTTGATCTTCTGCACTTCGATCTTGTAATGGCTCAGCAGCATTCCTGTGGCGTGGTCGACGGCGGCGCAAGCGAGCTGGTAGTTGATTTCGGCCTGAAGGATGTTGGCCTCCGCAGACGCCAGCACGGTTTGGGCTTGCAGCACGAAGAAGATGGTTTCCGCCCCGAGCTGGTACTTGCGCTCCTCCGCGTCCAGGCTCTTGCGGGAGAGTTCGTAAGCCGTGCGTGAGGCATCGAGTGAAGTGCGGGCCAAGTCGAGCTGATGGACGGCGGTGGCGACCTGAAGCGTGATGTCCTCCTCCTCCTCGCGCTGCAAATACTGAGCCCGCCGGCGCGCTACCAGGTCATTTCCAAGGTTCGCTTCGGCCAGGTGGTTCTTGATGGGAAGGTTCAACGTCAGGATGAAGCCGTAAGTGGGGTAGTTGAAGCCGCCAATCTGGCTGAGCGCGTCGCCCAATCCGCCCGTCGAAACGAGCTGAGGCGGAGTGACATTGATGTTGTACTGGTTGCCGCCCAATCCGTAGGACTCATAGATGGCCTGCACGCTCAGGTTGGGCAGCAGGTTGTTGTGGTCCACGCGCAGAGCAATCTTGTTGGCCTCCGTCTGCTGTCGTATCGCTTCCATCTCCGGCCGATGCGCGAGCGCGGTGGCGATAGCGTCGTTGGAATCCACCTGCTCAAGCGTGCCGGAGGGCTCAGGGCTCTCCACCAGATCAAGTTCCAGGTTGCGAACGTCGGGGTCCTGGTCAGCGCCCACCAGCCGGCGAAATTGGTCCTCCGCCGATTTCAGGATGTACTGCGCTTGAATTACCGCCACTTTGCGATTGGCCACTTCGGCCTCCGACCGGTAAATGTCGAGCGGCGGCAGCGCGCCAAGCTCCAGCGCATGCTTGTCGCGGTCGTAGGAAGCTTGCGCAAGGTCCTGCGACTTCTGGTTGATTCGCAAATTCTCCCGCGCCTGCACGACGTTCCAATAAGCCTGCACCAGTCCGAAGAGCGAGTTGCTGACCTGCCCCTCAAACTGCGCGCCGGTTTGCGCCAGGTTACGCTGCGCGATCAGGATGGGAGCGCGGTTCAGGAAGCGCGTGTTGCCCCGCAGCAGAGGTTGGGTAACGGCGAAGTTCAAGCTTCCGGAGATCGTGGGGTTCAGAAAGTAGTAGATGCTGTTGGTTGAGGATTTCGAAGCGCTGAAGTCGACGTTCAAAATGGTGCCGGTGGAAACCGTCTGCTGATAGTTGAACACGGCCGTTTGCGACAGGAGGCTCAGCGTGGGTGCGCCTTGCAGTTGGGAATCGGTGGGTGTGATGCTCCGCGTGGCATTGAAGGTGGAGAGCATCATGGGATCGAAATTGGCGAAGGAGCCGACCAGGTTGAATTCCGCCTTGCTGATCGCCAGGCGGTCAATGTGCACTTCGGTGCTGTGCTCGAGGAGGATCACCATGGCGTCGCGGAGGGTCAGGCGCAGCTTCCCGTCCACGACGTAATCGCGAATGGTCTTGGGATCGGGCAAGGGCTGGGGCGGCTTGGGCGAATAGACCA
>JASHTZ010000771.1 GCA_030040295.1 Terriglobia bacterium
TGACCCCTGCCATCGGGTCGATGCTGCTTTGCGATATCGATGCCCGCGAAGTGGCCCTCTACCAAGCCAAGCGCAAAGTGGAGAAGGCTTCCGCCAGGACGCTCAACAAGGAGCTTCAGGTGCTGCGGATGATCCTGAAGCGGCACAAGCTGTGGGCGAATCTCCAGGGGGACGTGAAATTCGAGCGGGAACCCAACGAAACGGGGAAGGCGCTAACAGCGGAACAAGAAGCAGCTTTGCTCACGGCCTGCCAATCAAACCCGCTGCTGCTCACGGTTGTGATCGTGGCATTGAATACGAGCCTCCGAAAAAGCGAAATCCGAACGCTGCGATGGCACCAAATTGATTTCGAAAACCGAACTCTTACGGTCGGACACAGCAAGACGGCCGGCAGCAGCGGGCGAGCCGTGCCTTTGAACCAGCCCGCCTTCGCCGCCTTGCTCAGATGGGCGGGCAGGTTCCCGAAGTCGGAGCCCGATCACTATCTCTTCCCCACCTGTGAAGCGGCGGGAATCGAGCGGGAGCATCCCGACACCGAGAGAATCAACCCCACACGACCCATTAGGTCGTGGCGCACAGCTTGGAGAGCCGCCTTGAAGCGTGCTGGTGCAATCCTCAGCGGCGACCCGTCCGACCCAGATGCTCCGCCCCTGCGATGCCGCTTCCACGATCTCCGTCATACCTGCATAACCAAGTTGGCGGAGGGCCAGGCCAGCGAGCAGACCATCATGGCAATTGCAGGCCATCTGTCCCGCGCGATGCTTGAACGCTACTCGCACATTCGCATGGCGGCAAAGCGCGCCGCGCTGGACGCCATCGCGTCAAAGCAAGCGGTAATACTTCCAGTTGTGCACCGGAATGTGCACCGCCAGCGGGACACTCAAAAAGGGCAGGTTTCTAACTCACTGAATTGACTGGTGGGCCTGGGTAGAGTTGAACTACCGACCTCACCCTTATCAGGGGTGCGCTCTAGCCACCTGAGCTACAGGCCCGTGGTTCCACACCTGCGGAGCTTACCGGAAAGCAGATGCTGCCTTGGCGGGACAACTTCAGTATAGGCAGTGGCCGGAATTCGCGCAAGCGGAAACCTGATATTATGCAGGGGAGCGTCGCCGCGTTTGCGGTAAATTTCCCTCCTCACTTCAGTCATGGTCATTTGGTGTTCTCTGTGATAAAAAATAAGAGAGGGCTTTTGCACGCTTAGCGAGAATGGCGAAAACTCGCGACTTGTTTTTGCCTGGAAACTCAACCCATGCCGAATGTCCGCAAAGATGTTCTTCCCAACGGCCTTACGGTCCTCACGGAAACCATGACGTCTGTTCGCTCGGTTTGCGTGGGCATTTGGCTGCGCACGGGCGCGCGCCAGGAATTGATTCAGGAAAACGGTATCTCACATTTTATCGAGCATATGGTCTTCAAGGGCACGGAGAATCGCAGCGCGGAGCAGATTGCCCGCGCGGCGGACTCGATCGGCGGCCACCTGGACGCCTTCACTGCGAAGGAAACCACCAACTTTTCGATCAAAGTTCTTGACGAGCACCTTCCGCGCGCCTTCAGCATTCTTGCCGACCTGGTGAAAAATCCGCTCTTCAACCCCTCCCACATCGCCAATGAAAGCCGGGTGATTCAGGAAGAGATCAAGATGGTGGAAGACACTCCGGATGACCTGGTGCACGAGATCTTCACCCAAACCTATTGGCGGGGGCACGCGTTGGGGCGTCCGATTCTCGGCACGCGGCGCACCGTGCGCGGCTTCAATCGCCGGCGCCTGCTGAATTATTTCCGGCGGCACTATGCTCCCAACAACATCTTGATTGCCGCGGCGGGCCACTTGCGCCATTCCCAGCTTGTGGACTTGGCCGGGAAGGAGTTTGGCGATCTTCCCGCCGGCCCGGCGCCGCGCACAAGTCCCATTCCTATCGCCCACCCTCACCTCCAGGTGCGTCACAAGAAGGACCTGGAGCAAGTCCATATCTGCGTGGGCGCGCCCTCTTACCCGCAGTCTCACCAGAATCGCTTCCCGTCGTATATCCTCAACTCGGTTTTGGGAGGCGGCATGAGCTCTCGCCTCTTCCAGAACATTCGCGAGAAACGCGGACTGGCTTACGCCGTGTTTTCCGGCCTCAACAGCTTTCACGATGCGGGTTGTCTGGGCGTATATGCGGGGACGGCGACGGAAAAAGTGAAGCAGGTGATTGAGCTGGTTCTCGCGGAATTCTGCGAGCTGAAGTCAAAGCCCATCACGCAGGAAGAACTTCAGCGCGCCAAGGATTATTTGAAGGGCAGCCTGCTGCTCAGCTTGGAATCCTCCACGAGCCGTATGGGGAACGTGGCCCGGCAGGAGATGTACTTTGGCCGTTACATCTCCCAGGACGAAATTGCCCGCAGCGTAGATGCCGTTACTGCCCACCAGGTTCAGGAAGTGGCAAAGGAGTTCTTCCGCCGCGATCGCCTGGCGATTACCGTTCTGGGGCCTGTGAATAGCCTGAAACTCTCCCGGGCTGCCCTCGCCTGCTGAATCTAAAGAAACTTGCAACCGCGAATCGATTGCAGCGTTGGGTTTTCTGAATCTCCGCAATCCGTCCTATAATCGCAGGTGGCTCTATGGATATAACCCGGCAAGTCGAAAAATTGCGGGGCGCTTCACTCCAGCGGGAGGCGGTGTGAGCCTGCGCGTGTGCGTTCTCGGCAGCGGCAGCAAGGGAAACTCGACGTTTGTGTCGACAGGGAAGACCCGCATCCTGATTGATGCGGGGTTGAGCCGCCGCGAAACTTTTGCGCGCCTTGCGGCGGTGGGCGAGCGCACGGACGGTTTCGACGCGATCCTGATCTCTCACGAGCACGTGGACCACGTGAACGGCTTGCGCCTGCTCGGCATCGAATGGAAATCGCCGATTCATATCACCCACTCGACCTTCGATGCGATTTCCTGGGACGCTAAACTCAGCGCATTTGAGTTTTTCACGGCGGGAGTAAAGTTCGCCATTGGTGACATCGAAATCATGCCGTTTTCCATTCCGCACGATGCCGTCGACCCGGTGGCCTTCACGCTGGAATCGCAGGGCATCAAAATCGGCGTGGTCACTGACCTCGGTTACGTCCATGAAGTAGCCAAGCAGCGGGTGAAAGGCTGCCATTGCCTCATCTTTGAGTCGAACCACGATTTGGATATGCTCAAGGTCGGGCCTTACCCTTGGCACGTGAAGCAGCGCGTGATGAGCCGCCACGGCCACCTCTCCAATCTGGCGACCGCGGGATTTCTTACTGAAGATTTTGATGGTGAAGCCCAGGTTCTGGTGCTCGCGCATTTGAGTGAGACGAACAATCATCCCGAAATCGCCCGCTTAACCGCCGAACAAGCGCTGGCTCAGCACTGCAATTCCGGGCGCACGGCGTTGCACGTGGCCAGTCAATCGACTCCCACCGAGATCTTCGAATTCTAATTTCTCCGCTTGCCGCGCTGCCCGCAGCCTCACCCTTTGTGTTAGGATGCCTTCTGCGCTTTACGCCTTAGGTTGGGCGAAAAGTGCAAATCACATACCGTCAATTGGCAACCCTATGATCCCCCGCTACACGCGCCCGGAAATGGGCGGCATCTGGACGGACGAAAATAAATATCAGAAGTGGCTGGACGTGGAAATTGCCACGGCGGAGGTGGAAGCCGAAGCCGGGCTGATCCCCAAGAGCGCTGCGCGCGCCATCCGCAAGAAAGCTCGCTTCGAGGTGGAGCGCATTCTCGAAATCGAGCGCCAGGTCAAACATGACGTCATCGCTTTTACCACCAATGTGGCAGAACACATCGGGCGCGAGGGCCGGTATCTTCACTACGGGCTAACCTCCAACGACGTTGTAGACACAGCGCAGGCGCTGCTGGTGCGGGAAGCCTCCGCAATATTGCTGGCCGGCCTCGACCGCCTGGGCGTGGTCCTGAAGCGGCGCGCCTTCGAGTTTCAGTACACGCCGATGATCGGCCGCACGCACGGCATCCACGCCGAACCCATTACCTTCGGCTGCAAGCTGGCCATCTGGTACGCGGAAAACCAGCGCAACACGGAGCGGCTTGCCTACGCCGCCGAGCAGATGCGCGTGGGCAAGATCTCGGGCGCCGTCGGCACCTACACTCATCTGCCCCCCGCGATTGAACGGGGAATCTGCGC
>JASHTZ010000772.1 GCA_030040295.1 Terriglobia bacterium
GATAGTCCACGTCAAAAGTGTCGCGATCCTCACCGAGATTCGGCTCCAGGCGGTTGGTGCGGTCGTAATAGGCTTCCACTTGCACGTTATTGCCCTCGCTGAAGGCGCGGTTCCACTTAAAGACGAGATTTGCTCCGGAAAGGCGCTCAAAGCCATCCTGGGCGTTGATGGTCATGGCGGGATTGTAGTTGGTTACCGAAACTTGCTCGCCGTCCTTCTGCCCGTAGCCATCGCCCTGCAAGGTGAACGAATTCCGCGGGCCTCCCCAGTCCATGCGGAAACCGCCTTGAACGCCGCGCCAGGCATCAAAGTTGTCCCCGTCGGGGTGGAGGTCCGGATCGCGGTCAAATCCCTTGGCATAGGCACGGTAAGTAAATCCGTTGCCATGACTTCCGCCGTAACGCGCGCCGAAGAATCCCTTCTGCTGGTCGCCGCCGCCTGAGGTCGCGTAAAACCCTTGGGTGTCCCTACTGCTCTTGGTGATGATATTGATGACGCCGTTCACGGCGTTGGGCCCCCAAATGGTTCCACCCGGCCCGCGGATTACTTCGATGCGATCGATATCCTCCAAAAGAGTGTCCTGGACTTCCCAGTAGGTGCCGGCAAACAACGGGGTATAAACCGAACGCCCGTCGATGAGAACCAGCACCGAGCGGTTAAGGCGGCTGCCAAATCCACGAATCCCCACGGACCATTTGCTGCTATCAATTTGAGCGACTTCGACTCCCGGCGCCAGCCTCAGCGCATCAGGAATCGTCTGCACACCTGATCGGCGGATATCATCGGCAGTAATGACGTAAATGGCCACGGGGGACTTAAGAGCCGGCCGGGGTTCCTTCGAAGGCGAGGTGACGACAACATCCGCCAGTTGTTCGAGGGTCATATCTTTAAGCTCCTGCCCGCTCTCCGGGCCGGCGCTATTTGCCTCCGGTGTGCCGGCCGGAGCTGCAAGGAGCAGGATCGTGAAAATGAGGGTGACGCACGACGTGAGAAAAACGAGTTTCAAAATTGATCGGGTGGGCGACATACGATATCGATTCCCTCAGAACAAGAAATTCCATACCTCAGTAGTGTCCTACTGAGAATTTCAAAATGCGTTGACGGCGCGAACCTTTGCGCGGGCTACGTCATTCCTCGCGCGTGTAGGGGCGAGGCGCCCCTACGTTCAAATTGCGACACTAACCCAGCCCCGGAAGCGCCATCGCCCTCAGGCCGCCACGGTCTCACGGAAGAAATCTGGATTGGCGGATTGGATAATTCCTTTCACATCGAGCAATTCGGTCACACGGCCTTGCACCACGATTGAGCCCAGGGTTCCCGGGCGAAGCGTGTGCCTCTGAATCTTGATGACTTCGTAGGCGATATCGAGGATGCGCTCGACCACCAACCCCACGCTGCGACCCTGGTCCGAATAAACCACCACCTGAATTTTTTCTTCTTCCTCAGTTTGCGAGGAGGGACCAGAAGTCCGGCTTTGCTGGCGGCGCTCCGTTAATGCGGAGGCGAGATGAATCAAGGGCAGAATCCGGCCGCGATACTGCACCACCTGGCGTCCTTCCGCCTTTTCCACCGCCGTGCGGGCGAACTCCTCGAGACGCGCGACCATGGAAAGCGGCATGGCCATGCGGCCATCATCCGGGCCTCGAAGCAGGAGCAACGGTTCTCCCTCGCTTTCCGGCGACCCGGTTTCGGCCGTCTTTTCACCCACCGGCCGGTCGTGGAGTTCAGAAACCACGTTGGCGCGCTGGGCGAGACCCAAGACATCCAGGATCAAAGCCACCTGGCCATCTCCCATAATGGTGGCGCCGGCGAAAATGGAAATGCCCTTAAGCTGCTTGCCCAGGGGCTTGACAACAATTTCTTCCGTGTCGTTGATTTCATCGACGATCAGGCCGAAGTGCCGATTGTCCGCCTGAAGGATCACGATATTATCGGCGACTTCCTCACCCGGTGCTTTGTTTCCCTCGAATTCCAATTCATGATTCAGGTTGATGAGGGGCAGAAGCTTTCCGCGCAGGCGATAGACCTCTGCGCCGTGGACATTTTCAATCCCCTTACGCGCCTGCCCGCCTTCCAGACGCACAAGTTCCAGAAGGCTGACCTGCGGAATCGCATAGCGGTCACCATGGCTGGTCACGATGAGTGCAGGTATGATGGCAAGCGTCAGGGGAATCTTGATTATTAAGGTCGTCCCCTGGCCGGGACGGTTTTGGACGTCCACCGTGCCGCCAATTTTTTCGATGTTCGTCTTAACCACGTCCATGCCCACGCCACGGCCGGAGACATTGGTGACCCTCTCTGCCGTTGAGAACCCAGGGAGAAATATCAAGTTCAGAAATTCGCGGTCGTTGAGGCGGGCGGCTTGCTCCGCCGTGATGAGCCCTCGCTCCAGAGCCTTCTGCTTCACGCGTTCCAGGTTGATTCCTGCGCCGTCATCCGAGATTTCGATATTCACCTGCCCGCCCTCGTGATAGGCGCGCAGAAAGAGATGGCCCTCGGGGGATTTGCCCGCCGCGCGCCGCTCTTCCGGCGTCTCAATGCCGTGATCGACGGCATTGCGCACCAGGTGAGTGAGGGGATCTTTGATGGATTCGATAATCGTCTTATCGAGATCGGTTTCCTTCCCCTCCATCTCAATGCTGACCTTCTTGCCGCATGATGTTGCAAGGTCGCGCACTACGCGGGGAAATTTGCTCCACACATTTCCTATGGGCTGCATTCGGGTCTTCATAACGCCTTCTTGCAGCTCGGTGGTGATCAGGTTCAGTCTTTGTGTGGTGTTCAAGAAAGCGGAATTCTGTTGCGTGGAAGAGAATTGCAGGATTTGGTTGCGGGTCAGGACAAGTTCGCCCACCAGATTCATTAATCTGTCGAGCAGGCCAACGTCGACGCGGAGATTGCTGTCGGAAAGCGCCGGCGAGCGAGCGTCCGTCTGGACCTGCAAGGCATCCTGCACGGCGGCGGGCTGGGCCGCGCCTGTGGCTACCAGAATCTCTCCCAGACGGCGTTTGTCCCCTTGCTTTTGGAGATTCAGGGCTTCATCGACTTTTTCGCGGCGGGCGGCACCCGTCTGGACCAGGATTTCGCCTAAGGGCTGAACGGGTTCGGGAATTTCATTTTCCCGATTTTGCTCAGCAGTTGCCGGCGGAGCTGGCGGCGCGGGAGGGGGCGGGGCTTGAGCGTTGGGCCTCGGATCTGCGGCGTTATTGTCACCTTGCAGGCGAGTGAGCGTTTCAATCAGCGGGCTGTAGTCCCCGTCGCCTTCCTGCCCGGTAGTTTCAATTTTCAGGAGGATCTCGCGGACGGCATCCACCATGGCCAGAAGCGCCGAGGTGATTTCCGCATTCACCCTCAGCCGCCCATCGCGCAAGTGGCTGAGCAGGTTCTCGCCCACGTGCGCCACGGACTCAAGCCGCGAAAAGCCCAGAAATCCCGTAGTGCCCTTGATGGTGTGGATGGTACGGAAGATGCTCGCGAGAACGTCGCGGGCGGCCGGATCTTTTTCCAGCGTCACCAGGTCGCGATCGAGTTGATCGAGATTCTCGTTACTTTCGACGAGAAATTCCCGAACGATATCGTCCGTACCGCTCATTTCTGGCTTTCCCCCTACGGTCCCCTCAGCTTTGAACCCCAAAGACAAAAGAGTCATCGGGCCTGCCGGACCAGCCCGTGACTCCCCGCCGCAAGTGAATCCTGACAGGTGCTTTCTGCTCGAGTCCTGCTGTCCATCAGGCCGGTCGCACACCAAGCCGGTGGCAGGGCAGCCTCCCCAAGTCCTACACTGATTGTTATCGACGGAAAGATTAGAGTCTTTAGGGGTTTTTGAAGGTGGAGGAAACGGATATGGAGGGGCAGCCCTCGCGCGCTCCAATCCTACGCCGTCATCCGCCACGTTCCGGAAACCTGCTCAGGCGACGCACCCTGGGATGGTTTTCCGTTGGGCGCAGAAGGGGCAGGAGCGGACGCCCGTTCCGCCTGGCTCCAGGCTTCCCGGACGGTCGCAAGCTTCTCGATTAGCGCGCGCAAAGCTTTTGCTGAATTCTCAACATTCGCATTCATTATTTCCGTGCGCGAGTAGACATACAGCCGTTTCAGGTTCATAGCAACTTCGCCGCCACGCTCGAAGTTTAAAGTGCCTTCTAGCTGGACGATGATGGCCAGGGCGCGCTTGAGATGGATGCATTTCTGTTCGATGTTGCCGGCCTCAATGGCCTCATGGGCGCGCTGAAGGGCGGCAATGGCCCCATCGTAGAGCATCACGATCAGGCGCAAAGGCGATGCGCCCTGGATGGAGAATTGACGATATGCTTGGGCAGGATTTTTCATGTTGTGGAATTTTGCGGATTCAGCGAATTGAGCTGATCATTGATTTGCGCCAACGTCTCCGGCAGTTGCTCGAGAGTGGCGTTGATGGTGTCGTACTCGGAGGTCAACTGCGTCTGGGTATCTTGAAGTTGAGTCTGAAAGTCGCTGATTTGGGTGTTCAGGTCGGAAATTTCCGAGGTGTTGCCGTTCATATCCACGTTCAAGGGGCCGGTGGTGGGGTCGGTGAGAGTGGTGAGCGCATTGGTAAGGGTTTCGCCGACGCTCGAAGTCCCCTGAAAGAGGTTTTGAACCGCGGAGAAATTGTCCTCCAGGGCGTCGTTCAGCGTGGTGCTGTCGACAGACAGCGTTCCATCATCCTGCATTTCAATGCCGATGGATTGTAAATTGACGACGTCGTTATTTCCGGACATGGAGGAACTGAGTGCGCCCAACAACTGCTGCTGCACTAGGTCCACAGTCGTATCACCTGTCAAAACTCCGGCCGCGCCCGTGCTGCTGTTGGTTTGAATGTCCGAATTGATCGCTCCGATCAGGGTGTTCCAGTCTGAAACGAAATTGTTGATGTCGGTCGAGATGGGGGACAGGTTCGGAGAAATCTGAAGGGTTACCGGCGAGCTCGAGGTTCCCGTTAAATCTAATGTAACCCCCGAAATGGCATCCGACACCGTATTACTCGGACTTTCGATGGGAATGCCGTCCACTGTCAGGGAAGCGTCCGAACCACTCGTGGCGACCGTGAACTCCAGTCCGCTTCCCGAGGGAGGGTTGCTGGGGTCATAGGTGGCGGCAAAGCCCATTCCGCCACCGCTGCCCGTCGTGTCGTTGGAGATGGTGATCACGCCCGCGGACCCGGTGCTCTGTGGAATCAGCGCCAGGCGCGAGCCGTTCGAATCGGTGACCACCGAAGCGGAAACTCCGAGGTTCTGATTATTGATGTAAGCCGCAAGCCCGGTGAGCGTGTTGGTGCCATCGCCGCTGTCCACAGGAATGGTCACGGCGGAATTCGAGCCGACCTGAAGATCAAACGATCCCGTGGGAAGCGTTGCCGAAGCCGAACTGAAGTCCCCGGAATAATCTGCGGAAGTCGTGTCGTTGGAGATGGTAATTTGCCCGGCCGTACCAGAGGTTTGACTGACCAGTGACAGGCGCGATCCCGTATCGTCGGTAATGACCGTAGCCGTGACGCCGAGGTTTTGATTGTTGATGTAGGAGGCCAGGCCGGAAAGGGTATTTGTGCCGTCTCCGCTGTCCACCGGGATGGTGACGGCGGCGCCCGACCCCGCCTGAATCTGGAACGACCCCGTGGGTAGGATGGCGGATGACGACGCGAACGTGGCGGCGGCGTAATCCGTTGAGGTTGTGGCCAGACTGTTTACGGTGACGGTATGTGTTCCCTGGGCGGTACCATTGTCTGCCGTGGCGCTTACCACGTTGTTGTTGGTGGAACTGACCGTGACCGAGCCAAAATCGCCGGTGTAATTCGTGAGGGCTTCAACGCTGGTCTGAAAATCGAGGATATCGTTTTGCAGGGTTTGCAGGGCAGAATTTTGGGAGTCGAGGTTTGTGATATCTGTGTCCAATGCCTCTTCGGGGGCGGCGTCAGTTTCCAGAATAGCGTCCACGGTGGCGGTCACATCGATGCCGCTGCCGGAAGTATTGGTGGCAGAATTCAGGATGGCATTAACGGCGTCGAGGATGGCGGCATTGGAGCTCGAATTCGTGGTGCTGTTGCTGGTGGTGCTGGTATCTCCCAGGAGTTGCGCCAGCGTCTCGCTGGTGGAGCTGCTGCTTAAGCTGGACAGAAGCGAGCCAATTGAACTTGTACTCATTTCACCTCTCCCTCATGCGTCGCGGGCCCGAGCATGAAAGTTCTGGCCGGATTTAATATCGGCAGATTTGGGATTTCCTTGAGAGGGGAAGAAAGGACGATGAGAGGTGTACAGGCAGCACTGGCTCGCCAGCCTACGAGGTCACATCGAGGTTGTGGAAGTCCGCCTGGCCCTCGGCCGGAATGTCCAGGCTTTCGGCGATGGCGCGGAGTGCCTCTGGGGGGATTTCGAACACCACGGCGCCCGTCACGTTATCTACAAATTCGTAGTATTCCTGGTGGTGGTCGTCGATCTGTAGCTCCGTGCTGAGTTGGAAGGGTGATGGTGCCTGGGGAGACGGAGATGTATCCGCTGCCGCTTCCGGCTGACTACTCTGCGATTTTGAAGCAGAGGCGGGACTCTGAACTGACGAAGCCCCAAGGGCCTGCTCCGGGTTCACCTGGGCAGGAGAGATATTCATGGCCTATGGTCCAAAAGAAATTGCGGAAGGGGCCGTGAAGGCCCCTCCGTTTGTGAATCCCCAGCGTCAACTACTGAAGCAACTTCAGGACATTTTGCTCATTGGTGTTGGCCTGCGCCAGGGCGGCGATGCCCGTTTGCTCGAGTACCTGGTATTCGGACAGGTTCGCCACCACCGTGCCCATGTTCGCGTCTTGAATGCCGCTCAGCGAACTGGACAGGTTCTGCGAGGTGTTGTTGATGACGTCGACCGCGGCGTTCATCTGGTTGATGCCCGAACCGATGGCACCACGATCCGCTGCCACATTGGCGATGGCCGCCTCAATGCTGGTGAGCGCGGTCTGAGCGTCGGCGGGCGTGTCGAGCGAGGCCGCCGCCGTGCCACCGGACAAGTCGGTCACGCCTCCCGAAAATCCCCCGGAAGTATCGGTGATGGTGGTGCTGACGGCAATGGAGTTTCCATCCGTGCCCGGAAGTGCCGCCTGGATCGTGGCCGAGCCACCGTTCACGTTGGCGATTTGCGCCGCGGAATTCTCGACCGTGGCGGCGCTGTAGGTTGTGCCCGCGCCTCCCGTGCCATTGACGGCCGCTTGCAGGTTATCCAGGGTGTCCTGAACAGACGAGCCGATGACCACCTGATTCGCCGTGGTGGCCACAAGGTCGCTTGCCGCCGCCACAAAGGTGTAGGTGTCGGTGCCGATGGTGACGGTATCGTCCGCCGCGGGCTGGGCCGTGAGGTCCAGGGTCGCCGAGGCATACGTGCCGAGGCCGATGGCTCCGGCGGACAAGGTCGGCATGTTCACCGAAATCGTGGGATCGACGGCATCGCTGGCCGATCCGTCACTAAGGAACACCGACAGTGCCGAGCCGGTAAATACGGGGGTGTTGTTGTAGGTGGTGTTGGAACCGATTTGGTTGATTTCGTTGGTGATGGAAGTGAATTCGTTCTGCAGGGCGGTCTGCTGCGCGGTGGTGAGCCCGGCGTTGCCCGCTTCCGTGGCCAGAGTCACCGCGCGGTTGAGGAGGCTGGTAACCTGGCTCAGTGCGCCGTCAGCGGTTTGCAGCAAGCCCACGCCATCCGTGACGTTTTGCGCGGACTGCGTCAGAGCCGAGATGTTGGCCTGCAAGCCATCAGCAATGGACAAGCCAGCCGGATCATCCGCGCCGGAATTGATCTTTGAACCTGACGACAATTGAAACAAGGTGTTTTGAAGATCACTGTTGGTTACTGACAGTTGGTTTTCCGCCACCAAAGCAGGAATGTTGCTGAGAATAGTGAGTCCCATGAAATGTCTCCTCTCGTTTTTTGGGTTCCCGTTTTGGGCCGCAGAACCCGTGGCCTTGCGCAGCGCCATCCAGGGGCCGATGGTTCTTCACTCCAACTGACGGAACCGTTTCCCAGTTCACTAGCCCCTATCGGCATCTCGTTTCGAAAGCTTAAATGGCCGGTTTTTCTGCCCCCCGAAATCAATTTTCATTCATCCTCTGAATCGTCAAAGCCGATGAATTACTTGAACGAGGCAATCATCAAGTGCGGAAGAGTGGAGAGGATGCCAGAGAATTTGCCGAACGGATTGGGGAAGCCGGACTCGTTTTCAGACGAAATCACCGATCCGACGCTCGACCCGCGGGACTGGGAAAGTTTTCGAGCGCAGGCGCACCGCATGCTCGACGACATGCTGGGCTACCTCCGCAATATCCGCCAGCGCCCGGTATGGCAGCCCATTCCCGAAGAAGTGCGAAAGCGCTTTCGCAGCCCCATGCCCGCCACGCGTTCATCGCTTGCCGATATCCATCAGGAATTCATGAAGAACATCCTGCCGTTTGCCGCTGGAAACGTTCATCCGGGTTTCATGGGCTGGGTGCAAGGCGGCGGCACGCCCGTGGGCATGCTCGCAGAAATGCTGGCGGCGGGGATGAACGCCAACCTCGGAGGGCGCGATCACGTTCCGATTGAAGTGGAACGCCAGGTGACGCGGTGGATGCAGGAACTATTCGGGTTTCCGCAAGGCGCAACGGGCCTGTTTGTCACCGGCACTTCCATGGGGAACTTTATCGGAGTAGTTCTGGCGCGCAACGCCGCTCTAGGCGCTGAAGTGCGCAGCGTCGGCATCGCGGCAAAGCCGGCTCGACTGGCGGCTTATGCCTCATCGGATGTGCACGGATGCATCGACAAAGCCCTGGACCTCTGCGGCTTGGGGAATGACACGTTGCGCCGCATTCCCGTCGATTCCCGTCACCGGATTGATCTTGCTGCGTTGGAAGGCGCCATTCAGCGCGACCGCGAGTCGGGCTTTCAACCCTTTCTTGTGGTCGGAACTGCGGGGACGGCGGACACCGGCGCGATTGATGACCTTGCAGGCATAGCGGACCTCGCCCGGCGCGAAAATCTCTGGTTCCACGTTGACGGCGCGTGCGGAGCTTTGGCCACGCTTGCTCCCGACCTTGCGCCGAAGCTCCTGGGAATCGAGCGCGCCGATTCCCTGGCTTTCGATTTTCACAAATGGGGGCAGGTGCCCTACGATGCCGGATTCATTTTAGTTCGCGACGGCAATCAGCATCGCAACGCCTTTGCCGCCTCCGCGGCATATTTGCGGCGCGAGACTCGCGGGTTGGCAGGAGGGCCGCCCTGGCCCTGCGATTATGGCCCTGATCTCTCACGCGGCTTTCGCGCCCTGAAGACGTGGATTACGCTGAAAGCTTACGGAGCCCGGGCGCTGGGAGCGGCGATTTCCCGAACCTGCGCACTGGCCCGGTACCTTGAGCAACGAATAGTTCAGGCACCGGATTTAGAACTCCTCGCCCCGGTGGAACTCAATATCGTCTGCTTTCGCTACCGCGCGAACGACCCCGACCAGGTGAACGCGAAAATTGTCCTGGAGCTTCAGGAATCGGGAATCGTCGCGCCGTCGACCACCCTTCTCGACGGGCGTCTGGCGATTCGCGCCGCCATCGTCAACCATCGCACCGGCCGGGATGAAATGGATAAGCTCGTGGACAACACCCTGGCTATGGGGCGCGGGGCCTCACCGGCAGGCGGCTTGAAAAGACCTGCGGCAGCACCGCCTGCCACCCGGGAAATTCTTCCGGTGGTGCAATGGGAAGCGGAGCTGCGGGAAGTCGAAAAGAAACTGGCGGGCGATCCAAAGGCCGTAGATTTGCGCTACCGGCGGGCCTCGCTTTTTTCAGAGTTGGGTCAATTAGGCGCCGCAACCAACGAATATCTCAAAGTGCTTCAGGGTGAACCGCACCATCGCGAGGCGCTCAACAACTTTGCCCGTGTGCTGGTAGCCACCGGTCATCGGCGAGCGGCATACCTTCTGTTCAAGAACGCGGTCCTGCGCCACCCCCACGATCCCTTGAGCCGCGTGAATTTGGGCAACTTCCTTTTGCAGGAAAGCGAGTGGCAGGAGGCGCGCGGACAAGTGAAGCACGCGCTGAACCACAAGGCCGAAGCGCGCCGGCAATTCGAGCAGGCGTTGCAAATTGACGCCGGATACGAAAGGGCGCACGAAGGGTTGTCCTACCTGGTGGCTGAGTCCGGAGATGAACAGAAGGCGGAGTGGCATCGCCGCCGGGCCTTCCAAAATCGCAATGTCATCGTGCTGCCTTATCGCGGCCGGTCCGCGCCCGTGCCCATTTTGCAACTTGCTTCAACCACCGGCGGGAATGTTCCACTGAAAAAGTTTCTGGACGACCGCATTTTTCAGACGTTTCTGCTGCTCCCAGAGTTTTTCGATCTCAAGAATCCGCTGCCGGCGCATCATCTGGTGGTGAATGCCATCGGTGATGCCGAAGTGTCATCGCGGGCGCTGGTTGCGGCGCAGTCAGTGCTTGCCCAAACCCTGGCACCGGTCATCAACTCCCCGGCAGCGGTTCTCGCCACCAGCCGCGCCAACAACGCCCGGCGATTCTCGACAATTCCCGGCGTGGTGACTCCTACAACTGCTACACTTCCACGTGCGCAACTGGCGGATCCGTCCGCTCGCGACGTGCTTTGCGGCCTTGGGCTGAACTTTCCGATTCTTCTCCGCGCGCCCGGGTTTCACACCGGTATGAATTTCCTGCGTGTCGAGAGCCCCGGTGAACTTCCCGCAGCGCTCGGCCAGCTTCCCGGACAGGAATTGATTGTCATGCAATTTCTCGACTCGCGCGGCCCGGACGGGAAAGTGCGCAAATATCGGGCGATGATGATCGATGGCCGCATTTATCCGCTGCACCTTGCGGTTTCAAGTCATTGGAAGATCCATTATTTCACGGCTGAAATGGCGGAGAACCCCGAACATCGCGTCGAGGATGAAGCGTTCCTTGAAGATCTGCCCGGCGTGCTGGGTCCAGTTGCCCTAAACGCACTTGAACAAATTCAGTCGCGGTTGGGACTGGATTATGCAGGAGTGGATTTTGGGTTGAACACAAGAGGTGAAGTTTTGTTGTTTGAAGCGAACGCCACGATGATCGTAAATCCCCCTGACCAGGATAAACGATGGAATTACCGCTGGCCCGCCTATCGCCGGATTCGTTCGGCAGTGCAGAAAATGCTGATGGACCGGGCCAAGCCGCAGGAGGGACAACCGATCGCAACCTGCGTCCCTGCCGCCAGATTTCTGTCGTCGGTCACTGGAGGTCTCGGAATGGAAGATCATGGCCCAGCGTAACAGCCAAGATCCATTGCCGAAAATTTCAATCGCGATGCGATAGAAGGTAAGCAGCCGTGAACCTGCGAAGCAACGTTTATTCACCCCACGGCACTATCTTTGCAACGTTGGGAGAGTCCTCGTAATCACAAATTCCTGCGCTGCCAGAATTATTCGCCATTAAGTCCATCTCCAATCCCCAATTAAAGTTTTTTCCTTGAAAGCGTGATATTGATTAGTGGATTAGGCTCCGCGCCGGACCTTCAGCTTTACAAGGTCAGGGGTTGGTACCTTTATCCAGAATGCCCGTTCCACCGGACTAGCCCGGCTCGCACATGCTCGCGCAGCGCATTGTGGCAGTACGGGCGCGTGTACCTACAATTTGAAAGGATCGGCCGGCGTCAACGTTTCCGCTTCGTGCGGCGACCTTGTATGGCCCTTTCCGGCAACGGATGGGACTGCCGGGCCGTTTGCAGAATTCCGCTTCGCGAAGCAGAAACCAAACGCTCTGGTCAATC
>JASHTZ010000773.1 GCA_030040295.1 Terriglobia bacterium
CGGGCCAGGGCCCGGTCCATCAGGTTTCGTACGAGAGTCTGATCCATTTTTCGCTCCTTTTAATTAACCGGCATTTGATTCAGGTCGTGCAAGGCTCCAAGCTTATGCAAAATCGCAGTTAGTGTTCTGCGCTCGGACCTGGAGAGAGTTGCAAAGAATTCCTGGTCAGTTTCGTCCGCCAGCTTGGCCAGCTTCGGTACGAGCATAATCGCCGTCGCGGTAAGCTGGATATCCTGATAGCGGCGGTCGCGTGAAGACTCCCGTCGCGTCACCAGGCGTTTCTGGAGAAGCCTGGAGATGAGCTTGGAGACGGCGCCGCGCGTCAGGCCGGTGAGTTCCGCAACGCGGCTGGGCGACGTGGCGTCGTCCCCGCCGTACATCTCACGCAACACCACCCATTCCGCCACCGTTACGCCACTCACTTCCAGCTTGCGCGCGAACGAGAGGGACACCGCGTTGGAAACGCGGCGCATCCAGAACCCGATGTGGCGCGTGAGGCGACTGGCTTCGATCTTTTCGGGTTTCTCGGCTTTCATCATTTCCCTCCAAAGCAAAAATAGTATATAAGGAAACTGTTGTCAAGGATATTATGTGAGTCCAAAATTGACTTTGTGCCACGACCCCGCACAGGCGGCCGCGCTGATCATTCGCGGCGCTTTTGCTTTGGTGGTGATGGGCTTGTTCGTTGGGCTTCCGGCAGCGCTGGCAGCAGGGCACTTCCTGGGCAGCCAGCTTTACGGGTTGAATCCCCACAACCCGGTGGTGATCCTGACGCCGGTTTTTCTACTGGCCTTCAGCGCACTGGTGGCGTCGCTGATTCCAGCGGTGCGGGTCAGCCTGATTTCACCCATCGAGGCGCTGCGGGCGGAGTAGCGCCCTATGCGCTGATGCGATGCCGCACGGCGGTGCGCAGGCGGACGGGGCCCACGAGGCCCGCGACCAGGAGCGGCGAGTCCTTATCAAAGTGCTTCCAGGTTGCGAAAGTGATCCTTCCTCCGGGCGGCTTGGGTTTGCCTTCCGTGAACCATTCAGGGATGACCTTGATGGCTCCATCGCGCTCGTATTCATTCTCGGCGGGGAGTTGTTCATCACCAATCTGGCGATTGACCAGTTGATTGGTAACCAGGACTTCCAGTTTGTTTTCGCCCGGCCGCACAGCGCTGGTGATGTCAATGCGGAAAGGCGGCTTCCAGAGCAATCCGAGGTCGTGACCGTTAATGCGGACGTGCGCCATCGCGTGTACCCAGCCGAGATCCAAATACAACCTGCGGCCCGCCGATGATGCTCCAGCCGGAGCCGAGAATTGTTTGGTGTAGGTCGCAGTCCCCGAGAAGTATTTCACGCCGGAGTCCGGGTGCTGGTGCAGGGCGATCAATTCGTCGAGCGTTACCGATGGGGGCGCGCCGAGGTGGGGCGGAAAGCTGACCTGCCACGACCCGGAAAGCACGGCCGGCTCGGCAATATCCGAGATATCCAGGTTCGATTGTCCGGCGGCGGTTTGCAAGGTGTAACTGCCGTTCCGCCAAACCAGCAGCTCGGAGCCGGCGGAACCCACCCACTCGATCTCCGGCGGCGCGATGGGAGCAGGAATGCCGGAGCCTGCCAACTGACGGATGCGGTCCTCGTCGAGAGCTTCTTTGATGAGCTCCGGATCGCTCATATCACCGTCGAAATATTCGGCGCCGTCGCGCTCGCGCGCGTCGTTGACGCCGGGATGAACGATCTTGCCTGTGGCTTCACCCTGCCCTGCGGATTCTCCATTCACATAAAGCGATGGCGCGCCTGACTTGTAGACCAACGCCACATGAATCCAGCCGGCAATCGGCCTGGGCACGGTGAGCACGGCATGCCAATCCATGTGCCCGCGCTCGAAAACCGTAATGCCGTTGCGGCCCGCTGTGAATCCGGCGGAAACATGACCTTCACCATACACCGCCTCGCCATCGGGAGGGGAGACCACAAAACTGCGAATCGGCGCAGTGCGATTGCGATATCCCACCGGCGGCAGAATTCCCTCAAGATCCGGCTTGATCCACACGCTGATGGTGAAATCATTGGTCACATCGCGCTGGTTGCCTGCTTGAAAGAGCGGGAAGGGCTCGGTGGAAGCGAGAGTGGTTCCCTCCTTCACAATCGACTTGAGATGCCGCGCCGGGGCAGGGGAGCGGAACACCACGAAAACCGCCTCCGAAGGGCTCAAATGCAGCGGCACGCGCGTGCCCGCATCCGTCTGATCAAAAATGCTGATCGGAGTGATTTCGCCAGTCTCTGCATTCCACAGTTCCGGCTGCTTGCCCTTCACGCGGAACGTGACGACCAAATCCTCCCCGCGGCGGCGGCGGTTCGCGACGAAATACACTTCCGCGCCGCCCACGCTGCGATGGATGAAATTGATGGGAGCATCACCCGAGCGCGAGGTGATGTCACAGTCGGGCTTGATGCCCAACTTGTCAAGCACGGTCGCCATCGGCAATCCCCAAAACACCTTGCCATTGCCGTAAGTCCGCTCAGTGATTTCCGTGCCGTCAAGTTTGTCCCAAACCTCGTCGACGATCTGGTGCAGTTCGTCATCACTGTTGGGATATGCGGTAAGGCCGGGATTGATCTGGGGCTTGGGACCGACCAGTGCCACGCCTTCTTTCACCATGTCGCGCACTTTTCGAAGCACGTCAATGCCCAGGCGTTTGTCCTCGGGAAGAATGAGGACTCGATAGCTCAGGCCGTCGGGCATAACGATGCGGCCGTTCACAGCCTTCATGCGGCGGAGAATCGCCTCTTCATTGGCGACATCGTAGTAGTACCCTTCAGGAGGCGTCGGGTTCAGTTCGTCGGGATACACCGGCGTATTCACGGGAACCTCCACCCCCGCGTAGTA
>JASHTZ010000774.1 GCA_030040295.1 Terriglobia bacterium
TTTACGAGCTTGACCGAAACCCGGGAAATCGTAGAGACTTGGCGGCGCGAATACAACGAGAGTCGTCCTCACAGGGCTCTCGGGGAGAGGACACCGAACGAATTCGCCCCTGAAGTCGCGGCTAGCCGCGAGTGCAGGGGCGTGCAAGCTGCCGAAAACTCACCCTAGAAGTGGTACAAAAAACCCGGTCCGATCAGCCTCTTTGCGCATAACACTTCTTCCTCGATCTGCTCAATCGCGGTCGGAAAGACTGTCTTCAGCAGGTCATAGACAACACTGTCCACCGCCTCTTCCGCCGCCCACCCATAGAGTTTCTCGGCGCCTTGATTCCAATACTTGATAACTCGGTTCATGTCGCGAACCAGGATGGCATCGTGCGTGAGATCGAGCAGGTTCGCGAGTTCCCGCAGCGTAGCTTCGCCCTGGGACACACCACGTGCGGGCACCTGCCTTTCCAGGTGCATCGACTTATCTTCGTTTCCCTCTGTCATCCCAGTGATCTCTTTGAACCGCAAACAAAACGCATTGGTTGTCCGAGTAGCGATGGTATCGGGTTCCAACTTATCCTCCGGCGCTCTTCGCGACGCGACTTGCTGTCAATCGTTGGCCTTGTGGCCAAGCAGACCTGAAGAGTGGCCGAAGAAACCGCCTCTACCGTGACCATTGGCCTTGACTGAACTGTTGTTTCTCTTGCCTGAAACGCATTCGGCGTGTCAGCCCGCATATGCGAACACCGAAATTTGAGGATCCTTCACCTGATTAGTTTAGAGGGAACCAGCACCAGGAGGAAGGGGAAAAAGGATTATGCGAGAGGTGCTCGCAGCTCATCATGGCTGATGCTCCTCTTGAAGCGGTGGTGACGTTGCCTGATGGTCAGCGGCCTCCCCAGGCTGAATGCAAATCGCGGCCAGGGTCCGGAGCGTGAAGAAAAAGGTAGCTCCCTTGTCGACCTCTGCGTCCGCCCAGATCCGCCCCCCGTGCTTCTGGATGATGCGTTGAACGGTAGCCAAGCCGACGCCGGTTCCCTCAAATTCGCTTTGCCCGTGAAGGCGCTGGAAAATACCGAAAAGCTTATGGGTATCTGCGGCGTTGAAACCGGCACCGTTGTCTCGGACGTAGAGCACGGTCTCGCCTCCAAGACTCGTCTGATTAATTTCGATGAGCGCTCTATCGCGCCGGCCCGTGTATTTAACAGCGTTGGAGAGCAAGTTGGCAAACACTGATTTCATCAGCCCGGGGTCGCAATCGACGGTCGGCAATCTCCCGATTCGCCATTCGATTTGACGTCCCGCCACATTTCCGTCCAAATCCCGCCGGGTGTCCTCGACCAGGTCGTTCAAATCTGTCTGACGAAGCTGGATCTCATGTCGCCCAAGCCGGGCCAGTCTCAGCAGGTCATCGATCATTCGATCCATTTTGATGATGCCGTCTTTGATGCGCTGTAAGCAATTCTGCGCCTCCGGCCCGAGCGCTGGGGAGTGCTCCTCTGTCAGCATCGAGGCGAACATGCTGATCTTGCGAAGCGGCGCGCGCAGGTCGTGCGAAACGGAGGCTGAAAATGCTTCCAACTCCCGGTTCGCCGCTTCTAGCTTCTCCTGTTTCTTCTGGAGCTCTTCGTTGATTTGGACGGCTCCTTCGTAAGTGGAAATCAGAAGATCCAGAATTTGTTGCTTTTCCGCCGTGATGTAATATTGTTGGCCCCCGAAGGAGAGTTGCACCCCTGGGCGCGCTCGTTCCGTCTTCCGCAGCTCCAAATTGTTAAGGATGGACTCGACACGCGCCAGCAGGTATTTGCTATCGTACGGTTTGCGGATGAAATTGTCTGCGCCGCATGCCAGACCCTTAAGGACGTCCTCAGGCTTCGAAAGAGAAGTTAGAAGGATTACCGGAAGGTCGCTTAATGCCGGTCGGGACTTGATCTCTTGGCATAGTGTGTACCCGTCCATCTCAGGCATCACCACGTCACTGATCACCATGGCGGGCCTGTGCGCCAGTACAGCAGCCAGGGCCTCCTTGCCGTTCCTTGCGACCGTGACGGCGTATTGGCGCGCGGCGAGGTAATAGTTCAACTGCTCGGCTTGGGTTGGGCTGTCCTCAGCGATGAGGATCTCGACGGGCCGATCGGCTTCTGGCTTAGGGTCGTTCATACGTCTTTTCCTCCCATGCGCCGGGATTGGCTCAGGCGCATTGGTCACACTTATCGGGCGCGTTCATTGCGACGTCACCATTGCGATTTGCGCCTGCCACCAGTTCTTTGAGCGCGAGCGGAATCCTTTCCGGCGGAAGCACATAGGCGGCGCCGCCCAGGCTGATCGCGTAACCGGGCATACCATGGACGACAGAGCTCTCCCGGTCTTGGGCGATGGTCACCGCACCTCGCTCCCTCATTAGTCTCAACTCTTCGGCTCCATCTTTTCCCATGCCGGTGAGCAGAACGCCCGTTGCCTGACGGCCATATACCTTCGCCACCGACCGAAAAAGCGCGGCAACCGAAGGGCGCAAGCCGTTTTCCGGTTCCTCGGAGCTCAGCAACACCCTTCGACTGGGCGCGACCTTTAAGTGAAAGCCGTCGGGAGCCACATAGACGCGCCCGGAATGGATTTCTTCGCCCTGTGCAGCAAGCCGCACCGGCAGCCTGGACGACTGCCGGAGCCATTCAACAAATCCCTCCGTAAACCCCATCGCAATGTGTTGAACCACCAGTATCGGAACATGGAAGCTTGGCTCAAGCTGGGAAAGAATGGTCTGGAGCACCGGGGGCCCGCCGGTGGATGCTCCGATGGCGACGATAGCGATGTCGGTTGGAGGAAGTTTGATATCGGAGCGAGCTGGGAGGGGATGGGCTATGCTGGCGTGCCGGCTGCGCGACCACCTTTTGACCACCTTGACTTCCGCCATCAACTTGACAGTTCGAACCAGATTGGCAGCGCTGGCTTCCTGATTGGGGTGACCGATTCCCGCCGGCCTCTCAAGCACGGCAAGAGCGCCGGCTTCCATGGCGCGAAAAGCCTTGTTGGTTTCGGCGGTGTCGGGCGTCTCACTTACCACGACGATGGGAGTGGGACGGCTCTCCATAATCCGGCGAGAGGCTTCGTATCCATCCATCCTGGGCATGTGAACGTCCATGGTCACGACATCCGGCCTCGTCAATTCCACGGCCTCCACTGCTGCCTCGCCATCGGCCGCGGTCCCGACCACCTCGAGTTCCGGGTCAGACCCAAGAATGTGAACTAGAAATTGTGCAACAACCGGTGAGTCCTCAACCACCAGCACTCTGATCAAGCGGGTGCTCCTTACGATCAGGGGTCATATCAATCGTCCGACGACATCGAGCAAATTGCTTTGTTCAAAGCTGCTCTTTACGATGTAGGCATTTGCTCCTACATCGAGTCCCCACTCGCGGTCCTGGCGGGATTCCAGAGCGGTTACCAGTACGACGGGTAATCCCGAAAGATTGCGGTCGCCGCGAATCTTGGCGGTGAGGTCGAAACCATTCATCCTGGGCATTTCAACATCGGAGACCACCAAGTCGAATTTTTCGCTGCCCAGCTCCGCAAAAGCCTGGGCGCCGTCCACCGCAGTCTTAACGTGATATCCGGCGGACTCCAGAATGCTCTTCAACAGCGTCCGGGCCGTGATGGAATCTTCTGCGACCAGTATTGATTTGGGTTGCTCTTCGCCTTTAGCGCTTTGAGTGATTACCCTGGCGTTGACTGCCGACTGAAAGATATCGGCGACGTTTACCACGGGCACAACCTTGCCGCTTCCGAGAATTGTGGCACCTGCCACGTTGCGAACGCGCCGAAGTTGCTTGCCTAATCCCTTGACCAAGACCTCCTGATCGTTCAAGATTTCGTCGACCTGGAGGGCCAGTTCCTGCCCTGCCCACACAAGAATTAAGAGGGCCAATTTGCCTTTGGGCTCGGGTGGTGAACCTGCCGCAGCCAGTTCCAACACCTCGCGCAGTCGGACCAAGGAAAGGACACGCCCACTCACCTGGACGGTTTCCCGGTTCTCGACCGTCTTGATGTTATCCCACCCGATCCTAAGGACCCGCTGAACATACATGGTGGGCAGGACAAAGAGTCTTTCGTGCACACGAACTACAACGCCGCGAAAGGTAGCGAGGGTGAGAGGCAGGAGAAGCCGGAAGGTGGTCCCTGCGCCCGGCCGGCTTTCAGCGACGGCTGTTCCGCTCATTCGCTCGGCCTTTTCTCGAACTATGGCCAGACCAAGGCCGCGGCCTGAGACCTCCGTGATGATAGGACTGGTTGAGAGGCCTGACTGGAATGCGAGCGAGACCACCTCTCGTTGGTCCATGTTCGCCGCATCCTCTCGAGACACAAGGCCCAGCTTAATTGCCGCCTCCGCCACTTTCGTGGTGTTGATGCCTGCCCCGTCGTCCGAAACAGCGATTTCAACCTTGTCGCTGCTTCTGGGACAGATCGTGACGCTAATGTTAGCGCGCGGCGGCTTCCCAGCCCGCGCCCGCTCCTGAGGCAGCTCGATACCGTGATCGATGCAATTCCGGATCAGGTGAATCAAGGGATCCTTCATTTCTTCGAGGATCCGCCGATCAGCTTCAATATCTCCACCCTCAATCGTCAGGTCCGCATCTTTACCGCAGTCTCGGCACAAATCGCGGACAAGTTTGGGGAACACACCGAGGAGCACAGAGAAGGGGACCATGGAAACGCGTTTGGCGTCTTCCAGGAGATCGTTTGCTTTCCGTTCAAGTGACCGATAGTCGGTCTCGAGGTCATTCGTGACGCTCGCAAGCTGACTCCTCATCGATTGCAAGGCCTTCGCATTCCAATCAAGAAATGCGAGAATACTGTCCATCCCCCTGACATTTACCTGTCCACTGGATGGGGCGTTCCTGTGAGCCGCGCCTCCGCCTTCCATCAAGCGTTGTGCGGCGCGCACGTGAGGTCGTGCCTTATTCCACTCTTTATCCCACCGCGTCAGAGCGGCAGCGACCTCCTTCAGTTGGGCCACTCGATGGGCGCTGGTGGTCTTAGTTGAAATCAGTTCCTCAGCCTGCCGGAGAAGGGAGCCCAGTTTCGAGCTCGAAACTCTTACGGTATCCGGCAAGGCAGATCGCTCGTCGGGAGCAGATATTTGTACTGCGGTCGGGGTGACAAGAGGGACGCTGCCCGGCAGGAGAGGCGGCTGCAAGGACGGCTGCGAGGTGGGAGATTGAGGGGGAACGCCCGTTCGCTCTGCAGGCGCGGAGAGCCGCGACTGGTCGACGGACGCTTCGGCAGCGGCGTTCGATATTATCTGATGCAGGCTGTCGAACAGCTCGGGAGAGAGTGTGAGCGCGCCTGACGTCAGTTTCGAGAAAACGCTCTCTAAGGATTGGCAGACGGTTTCAACCTTGGTCAGGTTAACGGCCCGGGCGGCGCCTTTCAAACTGTGTGCCTCGCGGAAGACCGTCTCAATAATCTCCTTTTGCCTTTCGGGCGCGCTCGCCTTCTCCAGCTCAACAAGACCGGTAGACATGGCTTCGATGTGCTCCCGCGCCTCAACCTTGAAGGTGGCAAGGAGTCTGGTCAAGAGTTCTTGGTCTTTTACGTCCATTTTCGGCCTTTACACCTTATAGACTGACACGAGTTCCGCAAGTCTCCGGCCTAGTTCCTTCATGTTCTGCGCGGCACTCTCCGTTTGCCTGGTGCTGGAAACATTCTGAGCGCTCGCGGTCTTGATACTTTCCATTGCCTGCGCGACTTGGTCCATGCCAACCATTTGCTGTTGACTGGACGCTGCGATCTGAGTGGCGGCTTGCGCAGC
>JASHTZ010000775.1 GCA_030040295.1 Terriglobia bacterium
AGTACGCGCTCACCTACCCGGATCGGCTGGGCATAAAGGATCAGGGATTGGTCCTGGACCTTATCGCCGCTCGCCGCCTGCATTTTGGGAAACCCGATACTCGGCGATTTCCCAGTCTGGATTTGGCGCGTCAAGCTTTGGCACAGGGCGGAATCATGCCCTGTGTATTGAATGCAGCGGATGAAGTGGCGGTTGAGGCCTTTTTGCAGAAGCGCCTGCGGTTTTCTTCGATTCCAAGGTTGATCGAAGAGGTGATGCGCCAAATGCATTCATATGGACCGACCCATTCCCTGGAAGATGTACTGGCCGGAGATCAGGAAGCCCGCCGCCGGGCGGGGCAGGTGGTTGAGGCAATTTTGTCCTAGGGAGATGTTTCCCTTATGTTGGGGAACTTTATAACAGGCGCGGTGGTAGTGGTCGTAGTCCTTGGGGTTATGATCTTTCTCCACGAGTTGGGGCATTTCGTGGCAGCGAAATCATTTGGTGTTCGCGTTTTGGTTTTCTCTTTGGGATTTGGAAAAACACTCCTTCACATTCAACATGGAGACACGGATTACCGCATCAGTGCGTTGCCGTTCGGTGGCTACGTCAAAATGGCGGGAGACGATCCTTCCGACTCGCGGAAGGGGGAAGAAGGGGAGTTTCTCTCCCAGCCCCGCTGGCGGCGTCTTGTCATCGTGGTGATGGGACCCGTGATGAACGTGCTGCTGGCCGTCGCGGTTTTGACCGGGCTGTATAAGGTTCATTTCCAACGTCCTGAGTACCTTGACCAGCCTGTTCGCATTGGAGATGTCGACGCCGGTTCGCCGGCTGCACAAGCCAACATCCATCCTGGTGATCTGATCCTCCGTTTCGGGTCGGAGGAAAACCCCAAGTGGGAAGATGTTGAGTTTAAGATTATAACCAGCGCCAATGAAGCCTTTCCGCTGGAAATCGAGCGGAACGGGGAAATCGTGAAGACCACCCTGACGACAACTGCCGCCGGCGCGGACCGGGAAGGTTATGCCGGATGGGAGCCAACCGCACCGGGCATCCTCGATTCTGTCGAGCCGGGGCTTCCCGCGGAGAAGGCAGGCCTAAAGCCGGGTGACGAGATCGTGGGAATCGACGGCCGCAAGGTTTTCTATTTCCCGGATATTGTGCACGCAATCCAAAACTGCAATGGCAAGCCCTTGAACTTGGAAGTAGCCCGGCAGGGGCGCGATTTTCAAGTTTCACTTCAGCCTGTTTTCCGCGACATGATGGGAGAAAAGCGCTGGTGGGTCGGGTTTCGGTTCGAGGACGGTATTGTCGTCCTCCACTTGTCCTGGGTGCAAGCGCTCAAAACTTCCTTGGATGACAATGTTCGAAATTGCGTGGTCACCTTTGACGTACTGGGGAAAATCCTGACGCGACGCATGTCAGCCCGTACACTTTCCGGCCCCATTGGAATCGCGCAAATGTCTGAGAAGGCTTACCGAGAGGGGTTTTCGGAGCTGCTTTTCCTCGTTTCGTTCATCAGTTTGCAATTGGGGATTTTCAACCTGCTACCCATTCCTGTCCTTGACGGTGGCGCGATCCTGCTCTTGCTCGTGGAAGGACTAATGCGGCGGGACCTGAGCCTGGAGGTCAAGGAGCGATTCTTGCAGGTGGGAATCGTGTTCCTCCTCCTTCTTGCTGCATTTGCGATGTATAATGACTTAGTGAAGACGTTTCGACCCTATTAGGGGCATTGGGAAGTGTTCAGAGGTTCGAAGCGACCAACAAGTGGGCAACCCTTCAAGTGGAGGGGAATAACGGTTTTTGGCCCAGCTTTGATTGCTAACCGTTCGCCATTTTGACAAAGGAGCTTACGTGAACTTTAGCGACACCGAATTTTTTCCATCCCGGCGAAAGACTCGCCCGGTAAAGGTCGGACGCCTTACAGTCGGCGGCGATGCAGCAATTGCCGTCCAATCCATGACCAAGACAGACACACGCGAGGTGGAGAAAACCGTCGAACAGATCCACCAGATGGAAGCCGCAGGATGCGAAATTGTTCGTCTCGCGGTGCCCGATTTGGAAGCTGCCAAGGCGCTTCCTGAAATCCGCAGGCGCTGCCCTGAGTCCATTCTCGTTTCAGATATTCATTTTCAATACAAATTTGCGTTGATGGCGCTCGACGCGGGGATCGATAAGCTCCGCATCAATCCCGGTAACATCGGCGATGCTGAAAAGGTTCGCATGGTGGTTCGGCGCGCTCAGGAACAAAATGTTCCCATCCGCATTGGCGTGAATGCAGGTTCACTTGAACGCCGGCTGCTGGAAAAATACGGCTATCCCACGCCTGAAGCGATGGTGGAAAGCGCCCTATACCACATTCAAATTTTGGAGGAGTTGGGCTTTACGGACACTATCGTCTCCCTCAAAGCATCCAACGTAAAATTGACGGTCGCAGCTTACCGGCTCCTCTCTAAACAGGTGGATTACCCTCTGCACTTGGGAATTACCGAAGCCGGCACTCAGTTTTCAGGCACCGTCAAGTCGTGCGTGGGCATGGGGATGCTCCTGGCGGAAGGAATTGGGGATACTATCCGGGTTTCCCTCGCTACTGATCCCGTGGAGGAAGTGCGCGTGGCTTTTGAGCTGCTGAAGTCGCTCGAGCTGCGCAGTCGCGGGCCTGTGGTAATTGCCTGCCCGACCTGCGGGCGGCTGGAAGTTGACCTCTTCAAAATTGCCGGCGAAATTGAGCAAGCCACTAAGCACATTAAGACCCCCATCAGCCTGGCGGTAATGGGTTGTGCGGTCAATGGGCCCGGCGAAGCGCGCGAAGCTGACCTGGGTGTTGCCGCAGGGCGCGGAAACGGGATGATTTACCGCGAAGGGAAGGCCATCCGGCGCGTTAAAGAAGAAGAGATTGTCTCTGCGTTGCTGGAAGAAGTTGAACGATTCATCTCGGACAAGGCCTCTGGCGTCAATACGGCCCCTCCTGAAATTGAAGTTAATCCTGAGCCCGCGTCCGCGCAGACCCCGCTGGTGGCAATTAAGTAGACGCGGCTAGGCCAGCTTGCCTGAACCCACCCAACCGCAGGTTCATGCAGGTTTAATCATGCCGCCAATCTCTCAAGAGTGTCATTCCAAGTAGCCGCAGGTGACGAAGGATTCCCTATGGCATCGAAAATATTTAGGGCGAGATTCATCGCTGCCCTCAGAATACCAGTAGTGTGACCTCAAAGGCCCAGTGCTACAATAAGTTAACAAATATAATATAAGTAACACTAGAAGTTCAATTTGCCGTCGAGGATCCGATGAGGGGACGCGCCGGAAGGGGGTGGTGCCGGTAGCGCTTCAATAAACGGAAAAATTTTACCGAGCGACGTGCGTCTTCTTGGATTTGAATCTTGAGAATAGCAGGGTTTGGAAACTTCATCTCATCGCGGAGCCGGAATAGAAATTCGATCTCCATATCCATTACATCGATTTCTCCGGAATGCGCAAGCAGGAACGTCTCTACGGTCAAGCGATGGTCCCCAAAAGTCGGCTTGAATCCCACATTGGTAACGGAATCGTAGGAGATGCCGCCCAAAAATGTGCGGGTGACGTAGACCCCAATCTTGGGCAGTTGTTCCTCGATAGGTGCAAGATTGAGCGTCGGAACCGTATGTTTACGGCCGACCCCCAATCCTGCAACAATCGGCCCGCGGGACGAAAATGGCCGTCCCAGGAGCCGTTGCGCTTTGTGGACCTGGCCGTCGGTCAGGAGTTCCCGGATGCGCGTGCTTGAAACGCGGTCGCCACGGATCCGGAGCATGGGCAATATCTCCACGCGGAACCCCTCCTGATTTCCCAGGGCTTCAAGAATCTCCGTATCGCCTGATTGCCGGTAACCGAAGCGAAAATTCGGCCCCACATGAACCGATGAGGCGTGCAGGGGATCCACCAGGACGCGACGTACAAATTCGAGCGGCGATTGGTGCGCAAGCTCCCGCGTAAACGGCAGGACCACCAGGACGTCGATTCCCGTGGCGGCAATCAACTCAATTTTTCGCGCCAGGGGCGTTAGGACTTTGGGGGCATGATCGGGCGCGAGAATTTTGATGGGGTGAGGCTCGAAAGTAACCGCCACGGCTAAGGAGCCCTGAGGCCGCGCCACTTCCACCACGCGACGAAGCAGTCTCCGGTGCGCCAGGTGAACACCGTCAAAGTTGCCGATGGTCACCACGCTGGGGGCCGACCGTTCACCAAGTTCACAAAGTTGATGAATGATGCGCATCAGGCAGGCCCAATCGTGATGTCAAAAGTGAAGGTGGCGGCAGACATCGAATATCAGATTTCGCCCATCACGACCCTCTAGAAATCCAATTCTAATCCATCATAAGCCAATTGGACATGCCCGGGGAGGGCAGAGTTGGTCGATTCGTGCCCAAGGTCATGCGCGATATGCGTGAAAAACGCACGTCGCGGCTTCACACGTTCAACCATGGCCAAAGCCTGGGTGAGGGTAAAGTGAGTGGGGTGGGGTTTAATGCGAAGCGCGTCGATGATGAGGGTCTGGAGTCCTTCCAGCAGTGGAAAGCTGGATTCTGGAATTTCGCTGACGTCCGTCAGATAAGCCGTGTCACGAAACCGATATCCCAGAATCGGCAGATTTCCGTGCAAGAGCGGTACCGGGATCATGTTCAGGCCCCATAAATCAAACGGCCCTTCGACCACATGAGGATCCAGCCTGCCCACGCCTCCGTACGCGTAATCTCCATTAAAGATGTATGCGAAGGTGGAACGAATCGTAGCCATGCAGCGCGCATCCCCGTATATGGGAATGGGTGCCTGTTGCCGGAAATAATACACGCGGGTGTCATCCAGGCCCAGAATGTGGTCAGCATGTGCGTGAGTAAAAACCGCGGCATCCAGGCGGGTCAACCCCTCGCGCATGGCCTGGATGCGAAAGTCAGGCGAGGTGTCGACCAGCACCCTCCGGCCGTCATAATCAAGAAGGATGGAAGGCCGCGTGCGCTTATCGCGCAAATCGGAGGAGGTACAAACCTCGCATTGACAAGCAAGGATGGGAACTCCTGTGGACGTCCCGGTGCCGAGGAAATGGAGTTTCATTGCCCTTTGCGTGTCTGGCGCTTTTGCAATTCCACGAACGTCATTCGCAACTCATAAAGAACCTCTTCAAGGAGGCGCGACTCGCCTCCTGTCAGGTTCCCTTTGGTCTTTTCCTGCAACACCTCGAGCAGGTCGATGGTGCGCTGGGCATTCACCATATCGGGTGGAATGCGTTCACCCCCAGGCCCGGGCATCAAGCCGAGCTGAAACATGGTGGTGGTGCTGAGATAGGAGACCAGAGTCTCGAATCCGGAAGGTTCGTCGGATGGGCCACCCTCAAAAGGACTGGCCGCGTCTTGCCATGCCCCCTGGTCATGCGGAGGAGGTGTTTCGGGCTTTTTCGCTTCGGGTGGACTCTGTGCGCGGGGAGAGCCTTCCACCGTGAAAGCTCGACGATCAACCACTTTGAACCCAGAGGGTCCATCTTTCTCATCTGCCATGGAATGCCTCGTGTTGCTGGGGATTGCGCTTCGGCGCGACGGCGAGCCGCGTGAAACGTTCGACCGAGTGGCTTCCGTGCAGTTGATTGCGTTCGTGCCTTGGACTCCCTTGAAGAGTGGCGCGAACCACGCCCGCACGCCGGTCAGAATCTACCTCAATCCCTGATTAGTCAGTGTAGCAACAAACAGAAAAACCAACAAGCCCACCTCGACCCGATTTGGTTGTTCTGCCTGAACTTCATCGGCGGGGGGAGGCGCTGTGGCGATGCCATCTTGCTCCATGTCCGGTCGCGGCCCTGCAAAGGTGTGAAAAGATAAAAGATCTCACGTAGAGGCGCCAAAACACAAAGTTGCGCAGGGCAAAAATGCTTTGTCTTCCTGGCGGTCCTTTGCGCCTTGGCGCCTTTGCGTAAGGTGTTTTTCTGCCACTCTTGCGCATTCCCTCCACGGCTTGGTAGATTACTGGCTCATGCTTGAGTGTTGACGTTCACCTCAGGCGGAAGAATCGAGAACCATTCTGGCTGAAGATAGTCTTCGCAAACTGATCGAGCTCACCGCTTACCTGCGAAGCGCGCAAGGATGTCCGTGGGACCGCGCACAGGATTACGACACCCTCAAGGCGTTGCTGCTGGAGGAGGCTTACGAGGTTGTAGATGCCGCAAATGCGCGGGACATTGGCGGATTGGCGGAAGAGCTCGGCGATTTGCTCTTTCTCGTCATGTTCTACTCGTGCCTTGCCGAAGAGCAGGGGAGCTTTACGATCGATGACGTCGCAAACCGGGTGCACGACAAACTCGTCCGGCGGCACCCACACGTTTTCGGCGAAACGCGCGCGCGGAATCCCGAGGAGGCCCTCCAGAGCTGGCTCTCCATGAAGGAGAAGGAGCGCGGCGAAAATGGCAAACCGGCCAGGGAATCGGTCTTGGACGGAATCCTTCTTTCTTTGCCCTCCACTCTCGTTGCGCAGGAGATGGGGACGCGAGCCGCCGAGGCCGGCTTCGACTGGGCCAAGGTTGATGACCTGCTTGATAAGATCAAGGAAGAAGTCGAGGAACTGCGACAGGAATTGGCCACACAATCCGCCTCTTCTCGTGAAGACTCCGGTTCGAAGGCGAGGGTTGAAGAGGAAGTGGGGGATATACTCTTCGCTGCGGCCAATATGGCACGTTTTCTCCGCTCCGACCCCGAGAGTTGTTTGCGCCGCGCAACCATGAAATTCAAACGGCGATTCCAGGCAATGGAGCGAAGAATACAGGAACGTGGCAGGCAGATGAAAGACTCGACTTTAGAGGAATTGGACGCCGTTTGGAATGAGGTGAAAGCCGCGGAGACGCATGAAAATTGAGCGCATTGAACTTCGACTCATCCAAATGCCCCTTTTGAGCCCGTTTGAAACGAGCTTCGGGCGAACCACGATGCGCCGAATCGTTTTGGTGCGGGTTGATGCGGAGGGGTGGACCGGCTGGGGAGAGGTGACCGCAGGCGAATCGCCGTTCTACAATTACGAAACGCCGGAGACGGCCTGGCACATTCTGCGCGACTTCCTCATTCCATGGTCTCTCAAGAAAAATTGGAATGCGCCCGGCGACCTTGTTCCTGCATTTCGCCCCGTTCGCGGCCATAATATGGCCAAAGCGGCGCTTGAAAACGCCGTTTGGGATATTGCCGCGCAGGAGAAGAACTTGCCCCTGGCGAAGTTGGTAGGCGGGACCATCGAGGAAATTCCGTGCGGTGTTTCGATTGGAATCAAGCCATCGATTGCGGAATTGCTGGAG
>JASHTZ010000776.1 GCA_030040295.1 Terriglobia bacterium
TGCTCGCTTCGCACTTTCCGGAAAGCCTACGACGCCAAGTCATCGCATTCACCGGCAACTATCTTCCACCAGGACGGCGTGCACCTCGCGGGGGCCGTGAACTCCCCGCACCAGAATCTGCTCGATGTCGGCCGTGCGGCTGGTGCCGGTAACAAAGACAACGGAGCGGCCCGCCGAGGGGCCATCCATGGAGGTGCAAATGGGGAGCCGGGCGAGCACCTCATCCAGCGAGCCGACCAACTGGCTCTGCCGGTAGAGGGCAACATGGACGGGCGGCGCCAGTGAGGCCACTTGCACCCTTTCCGTGGCGCTGCTCAGAACCAGCGAGCCGGTTTCCGCGAGGACGAAGTCGACGCCGGTTATTCCGACTCCGGCTGCAAAGCTGTCCTTGTTGAACTCGTCAAGCAGGTTTCCACTCTCCGCTGCGGCTCGCCCGCTCCAAGTGGCTACAGACTTGCCGAGGTTGGCGAGTCGGCGCTCGATGCCCAGTTCCGTCAGCAACGGGTTGGCGGAGAGAGTGACCTGGCGGGAATCAACTCTCCCGAGGATCTTCTCAAAGACCGAATCAAGTTCACTCAAATCTGCCACCCGGTATGCAACTCCCCCCACCTTTTCCAGCTCATCCTCAAACTTGGCCTGATACGCCTCCGGGGCCAGCGAGGGCATGATTCCGGCAAGATCGAGAGGCGGCAAAGGCGCTGGTATGGAACACGAATTGCTCCGGCCAAGAGCCTTCCGTATCCGGCCAAGCATCTCCTGCCGAGTGGTCATCCTTGGACCTTCGCTGGTCAATTTTAATGCCAAACTTTGAGTGGTGATTATACCACACCCTTCGAGGGCTATAATTCATTGAAAAATAAGAGAATACTGGTTGGTAAAAAACTTCAAAAAATTGTGCAACCTTGATATGATCTGGAACATCCGATTGCACGGAAAGGAATCGAGCAGATGATGATTTCCAGTTCTGCCGATCGGATTGAAACGGAACGAAATAGTGACGAAAGAGGTTAAGGTACAGTGGTAAAGACCGGAAACAAGGTATATCGAAGTCTTTTGGTGAAGAAGCGCAATGAGATTCTGGCTTCGACGCGGAGTGAACCTGAAGCGCTCTCTGCAAATGTGCAGTCGCCCGATGAGGTGGAATTTGCGGTGAAGACCCTTGAGCAGGATGTCACCGTGGCCACTGCAAATCTGCGCAGCAGTACGTTGAAGGAAATTGAGAGGGCGCTTGCACGTTGCGCCGGTGGAACTTACGGCGTGTGCGAAGCGTGTGGCGAGGATATTTCCCCTAATCGCCTCAAGGCTATCCCCTGGGCAAGGTATTGCCTCACCTGTCAGGAACTGCGCTCGCGGAATTAAGGGCTTCGTCTCCAAAATTCCAGCCATGATCAGTTAGCGGGGTTAGCCGAACCCGGCATGGCAGACCTCACCGCAAAAAGTGTCCGGAGTTGTTTACTTTACCGGGCTGGGGGGGAAGTGTCCTCCAGAGAAACCTTGCTAGGGGTGGCAGGGCGCTTCAGGGTAGAGGGGGTGTGCAGGGGGGAAGACTACTCTTTGCGTGTTACATTTTCCGCGATCTTGAACCTTCCGGGTTCCAGTCCGGCTCGCAAAGCCACCTCGTGCGCCAGCAGTTGGATGTATACGCTATCCACGAGTGTTCCCAAACCCATCCTGCGGGACTCCACGCGGACCAACCGGACATTCGTGAGATTTTCAAAGGGCATTTCAGTAAAGAGCAGCACCCTGCCGCCCGATTTGCGAATGTCGTCAGCGAGTTTCAGGAGGAGCTTCCCGGTTTTCCCATGGCGTGCGAACAGGATGTAGCGGTGATTGGGGTCGACGATTTCGATGGGGCCGTGGCGGAATTGCGCCGCGCTGATGGGCTCGGCCGCGAGGCGAGCCACTTCCTTGAGCATCAATGCGCCCTGATAGGCGGTGGCGAGATCGGCGCCACGCGACATGAGCGCCACGTAGGGCGGCCGGTTGAAAAACTCCACGATGGGCAGCATTAGCTCATCGCGGCGTTCCAGGATCTTCTCTTGCGCATCCGCGGCGCTCATGACTTCCTGGGTGAGGGAACTCGGCGGTTTCCCGGCAATAGCGAAGGCCAAGTACATCAGCACCGCCACCGAGCAGGTATAAGTCTTGGTGCTCACGGTGGCCTGCGGGCCGGCCATCATGGGCAGCAGCAGGTTGGCGCACTTGGCAAGAGGACTGGCCTCCAGATCTGTCACGGCGAGCACGCGGGCCTGGGCGGGCAGGCTTTTGAGCAGGCGCACCACCTCGGCGGTCTGGCCCGAGCGCGAGACCACCACCAGCAACGTGTCCCCCCGCAGGAATTTCAGGTGGTGGTGCACCAGTTCTGCGGTCTCCCACACCAGGGCACGGACTCCCTGCTCGGCTAGATAGGCTTGCGCGGGGTAAGCTGCGAAAAGCGATGAGCCCATTCCCGTGAAGATCACTGTGGGCGGCCAACGCCGCACCAGCTTGCGCAGGGCCTTCGCGGGAATCGCCCCCGGGCTGGCGTAGTA
>JASHTZ010000777.1 GCA_030040295.1 Terriglobia bacterium
TCGGAGGAAATTTTGCCCTCCCTGCCTGTCGCCGCCGCGTTTCGTCCCGCATCGATCTGGATTCCCAATTCGCCCAGCCCCTCGCACGCCAACGCACGAATGGCGGGCGCATTCTCACCGATTCCGCCCGTGAACACCAAGCCATCTACATGTCCCAGGGCCGCGCTGTATGCTCCGATATACTTCCTGATGCGATAGCAGAAAACCTCAATGGCCAACTTTGCCTGCTCGTTACCGCCCGCCGAAGCCGTCATTAAGTCGCGCATGTCGTTCGACTCGCCGGAAATTCCATACAGCCCGCAGAAATTGTTCAGCAGCGTCGACATTTCGTGCAAGGTCAACTCGTCCTTCGACATAATATAGAGCAGGGCGGCAGGATCGATATCCCCGCAGCGCGTGCCCATCAGTAGTCCTTCTAGCGGCGTGAAGCCCATGGAGGTATCAATCGACTGGCCTTTTTGGATTGCCGTGATTGAGCAGCCGTTCCCCAGGTGCGCGGTGATCAGGTTCACCTCCTCGCGCGCCTTGCCGAAAATCTTCTGGTAGCGATACGCCACGTAGCGGTGCGAGGTGCCGTGGAATCCGTATCGCCGGATGTGATAGCGCCGATAGTAAGAATAAGGAAGACCGTAGATGTACGCCCGGGGCGGCATCGATTGGTGGAACGCCGTATCAAACACCGCCACCTGCGGAATCTGCGGCATCAGTTCGCGCGCCACATAATATCCGCGCAGGTTGTGAGGATTGTGCAGCGGCGCCAGTTCCGCACAGCTTTGAATGTCTTTTTCCACCTTGTCGTCAATCACCACAGAGGCCGCAAAGTGCTCGCCTCCGTGCACCACGCGATGTCCCACTGCCCCAATCTGGGAGATATCCAACACCGCGTGGCATTCTTTCAGTACCTCCACGGCGCGATTCAGCGCCGCCGGGTAATCGAGGATTTCCTCTCTCATAGTTCGGGTAGGGTTCGGTGGAACCGTCACATTCAGCGTGGTCTCATTGGTCCCGATGCGCTCGATGCTCCCTCGGGCGAGGGTGTGGTCAGAGCCGGATTCAATCATTTCAGCGTCGGTTTCAATGAGCTGAAATTTGATGGATGAACTGCCGCAGTTCAGAACCAGGATCTTCATTTCTCACCGCAGACGCTTCTCTGCTCGCAAAAATTCGTACGCGATAATTGTCAGCGTGCAAAATGTCACACTATCACTCTCACGAACAGCGTAACACTCTCGCCTGTCCCCAACAAATGCGTGCGCCTTGGCGGTTTGCCTCCCGCAAATCGCTCCGCTATTATGGGCTTCGCACATCATGCCAAGTGACGCAAACTCCGCGGTAGTGCGCGTGGAAGGCTTGCGCAAGCGTTATGGGGACATCGATGCTCTACGTGGCGTGACTTTTGAAATCAATGCGGGCGAAGTTTTCGGCCTGCTGGGTCCCAACGGCGCGGGGAAAACCACCACCATCGAAATCCTGGAAGGCCTGCGCCAGCCGGATGGCGGAGCGGTAACTGTATGCGGCATGGACCCGGCGCGCGAGCCCAACGCGCTCAAGCAGCGGATCGGCGCGCAGCTTCAGGCCACCGTCCTGCCCGACAAGATTCGTGTGGAAGAAGCACTCGCCTTGTATGCGGGCTTTTATCAGCAATCCGCCTCGATCGAGATGCTGCTGAGCAGATTCGGCCTGGCGGAGAAGCGCCGCGCCTTCTTCGAAAAACTCTCCGGCGGGCAGAAGCAACGCCTGGCCCTGGCGCTGGCCATGGTGAATAACCCTGAACTCGTGCTGCTCGATGAACCCACCGTGGGGCTTGACGCCCAAGTGCGCCGCGACATTTATGAGCTTATCGAACGCTTCCGGGAGGAGCATCGCACCACCCTGCTGACCACGCATTACATTGAAGAAGCCGAACGCCTGTGCGACCGCGTGGCCATCGTTGACCATGGTCAGGTGATCGCCCTGGGAACGCCTCGGGAATTGGTGCGCGGCTCCGGCAGGGGCACGCGGCTGGAAGTGGCGCTCGCCCAGCCGGTGGCTCCCGAGCGATTGAAGCAGCTTGAGGCCGTTTCCGACTGTTTTGAAGCCGGCGGCAAGTACATTCTCCACGCGCAGCCGCCGGCCGCGGGCGTGGCCGCTCTCTTGCGATTCCTGGAAGCGGAAGGCAACACCCTGCTGGACCTCCACATCGCGCCGCCCACGCTTGAGGACGTGTTCGTGGAAATGACCGGGAGGCGAATGGAAGAGGCATGATTCACCCTCTGCGAATCGCGCTCATGTCGGTCCGGCTGGTGATGCGCACCAAGGTGGCGCTCTTTTTCACCTTCATCTTCCCGCTGATTTTCCTGTTTGTTTATGCCGGCATTTTTGCCCACGGAAATCCGCGGGAAGTGGTTTACATGTTCGGGCCGGTGGTAACACTGAACATCATGAGCAGCGCGTTTTTTGGGCTGGGATTGCAGTCGGTCATGCAGCGGGAGCGCGGCAGTCTGCGCCGGTATCGCCTGGCGCCCCTTGGACCCGGAACCATGGTGCTCGGCAGTTTGCTGGCCAATTACCTGCTGGAGCTTCCCACCATTGCCCTTCTGGTTTTCTGCGCCATGGTGTTCTTCCACATGCCGCTTGGAATCAGTCTGCTGACCTTGCTGATTCTGGTCACGGTGGGAACGTTCGCTTTTGCCGGATTCGGTCTGACCATTGCCAGCGTGGCCAATACCATGCAGGAGGCGCAGGTTTACAACAACATCTTCTGGTTTGCCCTGCTCTTTCTCTCTGGAGTAACCGTGCCCTTGCCCATGCTCCCGCACTGGGTGCAGCGCCTCGCCGCCTTTTTGCCGGCCACTTATCTGGTCAGTTCTTTTCAGGCCATCATGGTGAGCCACGATTCCCTCCTCGCTCATTCCGCTGAAATGCTGATCCTTCTCATCTCGGGAACCTTTGGCGTCCTATTGGCCTGGAAGCTGTTCCGCTGGGAAAAAGACGAGAGGATTCCCACACGCGCCCGCCTGATTGCCCTCAGCTTTATCGCGCCTTTTCTGATTATGGGGTTTTGGATGCTTGAGCGCGGCACCTACGCCGCGACCTGGAAGGATACTTTCTCCCTCCTGAGCCAGCCTAAGGCCGCCACACCGCAGCGCCCGCCAGACTTGGAAGGAATTTTATTGAATGGCTTCGAAGGCGTGGAGCAAGCAGAAATCCTGTTGAAGACTTGGCAGGTGTCCACCGGTCCGAATGCCGGCGGAGGCTCTTTGGGTGAATTTGAAGTGATCAGTCCCGGCGCGGATGGCACCGGCCATGCCCTGCGCTTCAAAGGGCGCGTGGATGGTCCACTCGGTTCGGGGCAAGGATACGTCACGGCCCGCTACCCGTTCACCCTGCCGGGCGGCGACCTTCCCTTGCGCGGGATGGAGTTCGAAGTGCGGGGCGACAGCCGCCTTTTTCAGGCGAAATTGACGCCGCCCGATCCGGATTTGCCAACACCAAGCCTGAATTTTGTCCCGGACGCGGATTGGCAAAGCGTTCGCCTTCCTGCCGCCGGCCTCACTGTCGGTTCACCCGTTCCCAAAAGTTCGTGGGTCCTGGAGTTTCGAGTCGAGGGCCCGCCCGGCAACTTTCACCTCGATATCGACGAAATTCGAATCTATTAGTGAAGCCACACTTCACCCCGGCTCCAAAGAACCTTTTCGGCCTGGCAATGGGAAAAGACTTTGGTTTACTGAAGACGTGCCGCCCGGGTTGAGCCCAATTACCCGATGTTCAGTTTCGTATACTTGCTCTCTGTTGCCTTGTTTCCTGCATTCTTAAGAACCGCAAAAACTGCCCCAATAATCAAGATACCGCCGACCAGCGCAAGGATAACCATGAGTTCGAGTCGAACCTCCGATAGAATTTGTCCCAAAAGAGTAGACGCCGGCGCAACAACTTGTGTCAAATTAATTTTGCGAATGGATTTCCGCCGGCTGACGGACGCTACAGCTACCCATCGGTGGGTTTTTCAGGAGGGGGTCCGCCCTTTTGCA
>JASHTZ010000778.1 GCA_030040295.1 Terriglobia bacterium
TGTCGGCGCCGGGCTGGGGATTTCCCTGATCAGCCGCACCTACGTGCAGCCGGAGGTTACCGCGGGCCTGCTGAAATTGATCCCGATCGAGGGTCAAAAGATTTACCGGGAGCTGGGCCTGGTCTTTCGCCGGGACCGCTACCTCTCGCTTCCCTCCAAGGTTTTTATCGATGTGGTGCGCGAGTCAACAAAGTCCACCATTGCCAGCGCGTCTTCCACGACGAATACCGGCGCAAACCGCTAGCGTGCCATCGAAAGATGGATTTGCCAAGTCCAGCGGGGTAAAGTTTTGCCCGTAGGAATGGAATTGATGGTAAGAGAAAATCTTGTCCCCAACAAAGGCAAAAAGCCCGTCATCGTCATGAAATTCGGCGGGACGTCCGTCGGCGGCGCCGACCGCATGAAGAGTGTGGCCGAAATTGTCGCCGATCATGCCCAGCGGATGGAAGTGGTGGTGGTGGTTTCTGCCATGGGTGGCGTGACGGACATGCTGATTCGCGCGGCGAATGAGGCAAGCCAGGGCGATCGTGAGAACTGGAAGAATGTTCGCCGCGAGCTTGCCCACCGGCACCGGGAGGTGGCCGATCAATTGCTGAAAGCCGCTGAGCAGGCCACCGTCTTGCCCCGGCTCGCCGACGCGGTGACGGACTTTGAAAACCTCTGCTCAGGATTCTCACTCGTGCGGGAGGTGACCCCGCGCGCCATGGACACGCTCTCCAGCCTGGGTGAAGTCATGTCAGCAGAATTAATAGCCGCCATCCTGCGCTCGCGTGGTACCCCCGCGGAAGCTGTCGACGCCACGGAGGTAATCGTCACGGACGATCATTTCGGCAACGCCACGCCCATCTTCGACGAGACCAACACCAAAGCACGACAACGCCTGGCCGGATTGCGGCGGCGCGGGGTTATTCCCGTCATCACCGGCTTCCGTGGCGCAACCCGCTCCGGCGCCTGCACTACCCTCGGCCGCGGCGGTTCCGATTACAGCGGCACCATTGTGGGCGCCGCTCTGGATGCGGATGAAGTTTGGATTTGGACGGACGTTGACGGCGTCATGACCACTGACCCCCGCTTGGTTCCGGAAGCGCGTATTCTTCCGGAAATTTCCTATCGTGAGGCCATCGAGCTTTCTTTCTTCGGCGCCAAGGTACTTCACCCCAAGACAATTCAACCCGTCATGAAAAAGGAGATTCCGGTTTGGATCAAAAACAGCTTCAACCCATCCTGCCCGGGCACCTGTATTGTTCCTTCCGCCACCAACAGTCAGAAAGGTGTAAAGGCAATTACCTCCGTCAGCAAAGCCGACCTCATTACTCTTACCGGCAAGGAATGGCTCAGTTTCCCGCAACTCGCAGCCAAGGCATTCGATTCACTCAGCCTGGACGACATTTCAACTTTGATGGTCACGCAATCCTCCGCGGACAACGTACTCTGTTTTGCGGTGCATGATGCGGATTTGCGCCGCGTGATGGCCAGGCTGGAGAAGACCTTTGAGCTGGAAATGTTGCACGACGACCGGGTGACAATCGAGGTCATGCCGCACGTCGCGATCGTGGTGGCCATCAGCGAAAACATGAAGGGGACGCCCGGAATTTCCGGACGGGCATTCGGTGCGTTGGGGAAACGCGGGATTAACATCATCGCCATCGCGCAAGGATCCTCCGAATTAAGCATTTCCTTCGCCGTGAGAGCCGCAGACGTTAAAGATGCTGTAAGGGCTATTCACGAAGAATTCAAACTTAAGGAGTCCGTGGCCAAAAGTCAGGAAGCGGTTGAAGGAAAGCTTCAAAGCCGGTGACTCCTGACCCTGGCTTCACAACACCGATGTCTTCTGCCTACCTCCAGTGCATCGAGGAATCCTGCCGGCGTCGGCAAGACGCCAAGGATGACCCTCACGCCTGCGCCTTCTGCGGTGGATTGCTGGATGTGAAATATGATTTTGATCCGATCGATCCCGAGCAGCTTCGTCAAACATGGCGGCAGCGCCGGCTGAGCGACGACCCGATCGACCGCAGCGGGGTTTGGCGGTTCCGCGAACTGGTTCCGTTTGTGGATCCCGGTGCGCAGATCATCACGCTTTCCGAAGGCTTTACCCCGCTGATCGAGGCTCCGCGTGCGGGATCGTGGGCCGGCCCCGTCCGACTGACGATCAAACACCAAGGCGCGAATCTTACCGGATCCTTCAAGGATCTTGGCATGACGGCCTGCATAACACGCGCGCTGTCGCGAGGTGTGCGCTGGGTGGCATGTGCATCCACGGGAAACACCTCGTCTTCCATGGCCGCTTACGCCACCCGTGCCGGAATGAAGGCGCTGCTCTTCGTGCCTTTCAATCAAATCTCTGCTGCCAAGCTGGCCCAGGCACTGGATTTTGGCGCGCTGGTGGTGGAGGTAGGTGACAATTTTGATGCGGCCTTTCGCCTGTTGCTCGAAGTGGCGGCCGAACTGGGGCTGTATCTCGTAAATTCAATTAATCCCTATCGCATTGAAGGCCAGAAGACCATTGTTGTGGAAATGCTTGAGCAGCGCGGTTGGCTCTCACCCGACTACATTGTGGTTCCTGGCGGCAATCTGGGAAATTCCTCGGCTATCGGCAAAGGCTTGCGCGAACTAAAGGAATTGGGTTTCATCGAGAAAATTCCCCACTTGGTAATCGTTCAAGCGGCGGGCGCCAACCCTTTCTACAAAACTTTGCGTGCAGGCGCAGCAGATTTGCTTCCGGTCGATGACCCCCACACCGAGGCCTCCGCCATTCGCATTGGCCATCCCGCCAACTGGAAGAAGGCGCGCCGAGCGCTCGATTGGGCGGGCGGATTCTGCGAATCGGTGACGGACGAGGAAATTTCCCAAGCAAAATGCGCCCTCTCGCAGGACGGGATTGCCTGCGAACCGGCCTCCGCTGCCACGCTGGCGGGCGTGCACAAGCTGGTTCAGGCCGGCAAGATTGAAAAACATGCAGATGTCGTGTGCGTCCTTACTGGGCACCAACTCAAGGACACGGACTACATCATGCGCCATCGCTCCGCCGGCAAGGAGGGCAGCCAGCGAATTCACGTCGAGGCGGAGTTGAATTCGCTTCGCCGGGAATTAAAGCAGGTTCTGCGTGAAAGGTAGCTTTCCAGAGGCAAACCTGGGCGCAAAGCCCACGGCTTGTCTCCCACGGGAAAAAATTGCGAACCTAAAGATGGACCGCGCTGCACGATCATGAACGAGCAATTGCGACAGGAAGTTCGATTCCTTACCACGCGTCTTGGCGCAATGGTGCGGGAGCAGTCCGGGCAGGAAGTTTTCTCAGCCATTGAAGTCCTGCGCAAAGTCGCCAAACAGCTTCGCCAAAGCCCCCATTCCCGGCTGCTAGAAGCCAAGGAGCGGGCCATTCAGCACCTGTCACCGGAAGAAGCGGCGGCCGTTGCGCACGCCTTCAGCCTCTTTTTTCATCTTGTCAATCTTTGTGAAGAACGTGAACGCGTGCGCCGCCTGCGCGCGCACGACGGGCAGGGCACGGGCGCGCCTATGTCGCTGCGCCAAACCTTCAGCGAATTGCGGCGGCAGGGAGTTCCTGCCGCGGCCGTCAAAAAGTTGATAGAATCCATGCATATTGAGCCGGTTCTGACGGCTCACCCCACCGAGGCCAAGCGCCGCAGTGTGCTGAATCATATCCTGCGACTCGGCAAAACTCTTGACGCCGCTTGCGGTGATCTTAGCGGCGCGGAGACCTCCGACATTGACTCGTGGATTGAAGCCCTTTGGCTCACCGATGAAGTGCGCGAAGGCGTAGTGACGCCGGCAATGGAAAGTGAGAACGCGCGCTTTTTCCTGGAACGCACCATTTACGATCTGGCAGGAAGCTTCTGGGAGAAATTCTGCACGGAGATGGGTCGCCGCTACCCGGGGCTTCCGGCGCCCGAACCTTTTCTCAGTTTCGGTTCGTGGGTAGGTACGGACCGTGACGGCAACCCATTCGTAACGCCGGAAACGAGCCTGGATGCCGCCGAGCAGTTACGCCTGAGCATTCTTCACTACTACCAGGCCGCATGCTCCCGGATGCTGGGATGGGCGTCGTTCCCCTGCCATAACGGCACCATGGAGGCGGTCTTGCGCCGCGAAATTTCCCGCGATATGCGGAGATTCCCTCCCACGCGCGCGTTTGCGGCCATCGACCAGCCCAGCGAGCTTTTCCGTCGCAAACTTCGCATCATGATCTGGAGACTTGAACGCACGGCGGAGCGCACTCCTGGCGCTTATGCGGCGGCGGGGGAATTCACGCGCGAACTGCGCAAGCTCGCTGACATGCTGTCGGTCTATCCCAGTCCGCGCATCGCTCGCATTGGGCCCGGCAGGCTTTACGTGGCCTCACAAGTCTTTGGCTTTCATGGCGCCAGCCTGGACTTTCGCACCCACTCCAGAGCTACTCGCGGCGCGGTGGATGAAATTCTGCGCAAAGCGCGATTGCCCTATGACACCGGCGGGGCGCGCGTCGCCTCCATTCGACAAATGCTCTTTGAGCCTGCTGCCCGCCCGCCGTTTTCCGCACCCACGGCGCGAGTGTTGGAGGAATTTCGCGCGCTCTGCACCATACAGACGCGCAATGGCGAGGCGGCCGCACATCGTTACGTCCTGAGCATGACCTCCAGCGCCGCCGATGTTTGGGACGTCCTGCTGCTCGCGCGGCAGACCGGGCTCCTAGAAGTAAAGAATCGCCACGTGCATTCTTACCTCGACGTCATTCCTCTCTTTGAAACCCTTGACGACCTGGAAGCCTCCCCTCAAATCATGGAAGAGCTTTTCGCCGACCCTCTGTATTGCCGCATTCTCCGTTCGCGCCATAATTTCCAGGAAGTCATGCTGGGGTATTCCGATTCGGTCAAAGACGGCGGATATGTGGCTGCAAACTGGGGGCTGTTCCACGCCCAAAAACGTCTGGCCCAGGTAGCGGAAAGACATGGCATCCGTTTCTCACTGTTCCACGGAAAAGGCGGCACCATCGATCGCGGCGGCGGGCAATCGCACCGAAGCATTCAGGCTCAACCTTCCGCGGCCCCCCGAGGCAGGTTGCGAATTACCGAGCAAGGAGAAGTTGTTTCTCTCAAGTATTCGAATCCCGATATTGCTGAAAGGAATGTCGAGCAGCTTGTCACATCCGTGCTCGACGCGCACCTTCTCCATTCCCTTCGCGTCGAAGCTGCCAAGGTTCCGGAATGGGAGGCGTATGCGACGGAGCTCGCGGCAAGCAGCCGGGATTTTTACCGCGAGCTAATTTATGAAACCCCGGAGTTTGTGGAGTATTTCCGCCAAGCGACGCCAATCGACTTAATCGAGCACATCCGTCTTGGCTCGCGTCCCGCGCGACGCTGGGGGGCCGGCGACCTCCGCGACCTGCGCGCCATCCCCTGGGTTTTCGCATGGACGCAATCCCGCCACCTTCTGCCCGCGTGGTTCGGCCTGGGCCACGCGCTAGAGAAATTTCAACGCGACCACGCGCCCCACGGCCGGGATATTCTGCGTAGCATGCATGAAGGCTGGCCGTTTTTCTTCAATCTCATCAACAATGCCGAACACTCGCTTGCCAAGACCGATCTCTACATCGCCAGCCTCTACGCGGCTCTGGTGCGGCCCCGCAGTCTTGGGCAGAGGATCTTCAAGCGCATCGAGGAGGAATACCACCGCAGCGTGCGCGGCGTGCTGGATACCTCCGCAGCCTCAGCCCTGCTGGCCGGCCAGCAGGTTCTGGCGGAGTCCATCCGCTTGCGCAATCCTTACGTCGATCCCCTCAATTTTCTCCAAACTCACTTCCTGGAACGCTGGCGGCGGAAGCCCGCGGGAAAGGATTCATCCAACGACGAAATTCTTCACCTTTTACAAATAACGGTGGGTGGTATTGCCTTCGGGATGAAAAGCACGGGCTAGGTCTTGGATTGCAGTTTCCCATCGCCGAAGGTTTCATCATTCCCCATACGGTTGCCAATCCTAAATCCAAAATTTAAAATCCAAAAGATAATGCAGCGTTCTCGCTCGGAGAAAATTCGGCTCGACCGCCTCCTGGTGGAGCGGGGGCTGGTGGAATCCCGCGAGAAGGCTCAGGGCCTGATCCTCGCGGGTAAAATCCTGGTGAACGAACAAAAGGAAGAGAAGTGCGGAGCCTTGGTTGAGCCTCAGGCAACGCTCCGCCTGCTCGGAACGCCTCCGAAGTATGTGAGTCGTGGTGGACTGAAGTTAGAGGGGGCGCTTGCCCACTTTCGCATCGACCCATGCGCGAAAATCTGCCTCGACATCGGTGCATCAACCGGCGGGTTTACGGATTGCCTGCTCCAGCACGGTGCCGCCAAGGTGTTCGCAGTGGACGGCGGGACGAATCAGCTCGATTGGAAGCTGCGGAGCGACCCGCGAGTCGTGGTCATGGAAAACACCAACGCGCGTTTTCTTACTTTCGAACGCATCAGGACGCTTGCCGATATCGCGACCATCGATGTCTCTTTCATTTCCGCTACCCTAATCCTTCCCGTGCTCCCCAGGCTGCTCGCCTCGCCTGCCGATTTGCTGGTATTGGTCAAACCCCAGTTCGAGGTGGGAAAAGGGCAGGTTGGTAAAGGCGGAATTGTCCGTGACCCGGCGTTGCACCAATCGTCCGTTATTCGAGTCTCTGAAAAACTGGTGGAGCTTGGATTCGGCGATGTTTCATCGGTCGAGAGCTCGCTCCTGGGCGCGGAAGGCAACCGCGAATTTTTTCTGCACGCAAGGTGGAGATAAGCGCCGGAGCGCACGTAGTCTTTTCCAGCACCGTCTCGGGGCAGTTTGTAACTAAAACTGGCCACGAAGCACCAGCCACTGTAGGATAGGAACATCTATGCCGATAAAACGCGTTGGCATTATCTCCAAGCCGAAAAAGACGGAAGTGCGTGAAATCGTGCCGGGTCTGCTCACGTGGTTCCGCGAGCGCAGCATCGAGGCGTTTATCGACAAGGAAACCGGGGCCATCATGGAAACCCGGGAGCATTGCCTTACCCGCAACGAGATGCCAGGCGAGGTGGATTTATTGGTCGTGCTGGGCGGTGATGGCACACTGCTGGCCACCGCGCGCGCCCTCAATCGCAAACCCGTTCCCATTCTGCCGGTGAACCTGGGTGGACTTGGCTTCCTCACGGAAATCACGCGCGAAGAGATCTATCCCACGCTGGAAATGGTGGTGGCGGGTAAACACCAGACCGATCGTCGCGTACAGATCGAAGGTGAGTTGATTCGTGCCGACGAGATTCTCACCTCGTTCCTGGCCCTGAACGACGTGGTGCTGAATAAAGGAGCCATCGCACGAATTTTCGATTTTGAGGTTCGTGTAGATGGAGAGTTTGTCTCCTCTTACAAATCGGATGGATTGATCGTTTCCACGCCCACGGGGTCCACAGCATATTCACTTGCCGCAGGAGGCCCCATCGTCGCGCCTTTCGTCGAAGCATTTCTGATCACTCCCATTTGCGCGCACACACTCACTCACCGGCCGCTCGTGGTTCCCAACACCACCCACATCGAGGTCAAGGTAAAGAGCCTGCGCGAGGCTGCCTACCTGACCGTCGACGGACAAGTGGGAATTGCCACCTACAGCGAGGACGTGGTGCGGGTGCGTAAAGCCGATTCATACGTTGAACTCGTTCGCCCGCCGGCCGCAACGTACTTTCGGATTCTTCAGAAGAAGTTGAAGTGGGGGGAACGGTAGCACCGAATATGCATCTCGCCAAACGACTTTTGGTGCTGGGGTTGCTTTTGGGTTGCGTTGCTGGGTGGGCAGCCGTGCAGGCACCCACCACGCCCCAATCCCCTGCGCCCGTTGTTCCTGCCTGGGCGCAGCCCGGCTCCCCAACGCACACTCAGGTGTCGCCGCCACCGGATTTTCACAGACCCAGCAGAAATTTTGATACGTCCATCGGAATCTTTGATGGCCAATCGGATATTGGAAGCGCCGTGGTACCCGGCGATGCCCGCTACGACGCCGGCACGAAGCAATACACGATCATCTCCGCGGGATACAACATCTGGTATACGCGCGATGAGTTTCGCTTCCTCTGGAAGAAGGTCTCGGGAGATGTTTCCATCGCTGCGAATATTGCATACCCCAATCCCAACGGCTACGGCGACCGCAAGGCCGTACTGATCATTCGCCAAAATCTCGATGACGATAGCAAAGAGGCCATGGTGGCGCTGCATGGACTCGGCATGATTCATCTGGCGCTACGGCCCGAGAAGGACACTCGCATCAGGGACATGCAGTATCGCATCGCGGGCCGCGACCGGGCGGGCGGCGACACTGCGGACAGTCTTGTCCCTATCATGGCCCGGCGGATTGGCATCGAAAAACGTGGCGACTCCTTCGCGCTCTTTGTAAGCGTGGATGGCGAGCCAATGCACCAGTTCGGCCCGCCCGCTACCCTGCACCTCGATGCGCCCTTCTATGCCGGCATCGGATTCTGCTCGCATCTGCCCGATAAAACCGATACCGCTGTTCTATCCAATGTGATTTTTGAGAACTCCGCAGGAAGGGTTCACTGAATGGTTCGGTAAAGTGCGGATTTTCGCCTGAAGCGAGACCCAAGTAGAACACCACATGCGCGGCCTAATTCGCGTTTTGAAGGGCCAGGACCGCGAAGGCCGTGGCCGCGTCGCTCATAAAGCGGCCGACGTCGCTCGAGAGGTCACGTTGTTTGTTCAGAGAGTACGCCAGCCACCTCCCCTCGGCTTTATCCTGATTCGTCCTCAGCCAACCAAGGGCTTGCCGCAACTCGGGCTGATCGCTCTTCATCCCTGTCTGCTCCAAGACAAAGGAGACGATGCCAGTGGCGTATCCATCGCTCCGGGTTTCGAGCGGCGTGCCGTCATGCCGCTTCCAATCGCCGACGAACGAGGAGAGGCTGAAACCGCCGTCCGCCTGCTGCTTGCTCAGTGCTTCAGTCTCAATCGTTTTCTGCTCAGGCAGTGACAGCAAACCAGGCACCTTCGTCGACGCCCAGAGCAGCATCACTCTGTCGATCAAGGTCTGCGAGGCACGCTCGCGAATGAGATATTCGCGTAGCAACTCCATGTGGTCCTGAACTTCTTGCGAAAGCTGATAGTCGCTTGTAGCGCTGCCCGCGGCAATTGCCGCCAGCGTGGCGCCGTAGTACTGGGAATTCCCCTCCCATGGCGAATTGTGGAATTCGAGCCAGGGCCACGCACCGCGGGCATCACCCGTTGTCAATTGTTTGCCCCACATATTTTCCAGCGCTTGGCGCGCATCGGGGCCCAAATTACCAGCGGGCGCGTCATATCCCACCAAGATCACTGCGTTCAAAACCGACTCCGTTCCAAGCGACTCTGCTGATTTGGGAAACCCTCGCGTCTCATCCGGGTAGGCGGGCTCAACCTCCTTCCACATGCGAACCCGCTTCACAACGTCGTCAAGAAGCTGCCGCTCGGGCAAAGAGGGAGCTTTCTCAGCAAGGCTGGCGCGAAGCGCCGGCCGAGCCATGGCATAAGGAACAACCGTGTGGCAAGAGACGCAAAACGTTCCGTGGTCGCGGGCCGCCACTTTCCAACCCATCCACCACACCATGCGGCCATCCAGGTATGATGCGGCAGCTTTGCTGCTCCAGGTTGCCGGTTCGGAGGTGGAGGATGGGATGCCCGTTGCCAGAATCACCGCACTAAGGCAGACCGGCATAAAGCATGCTGCGACAATCGTACGTTTCATAAGCGCCTCCCCCGACTTGACCCACAGTGTTCTCGGTAAATGGACTCGTTTCACCCTACCCGCTGCCTCCTGACTCCTCAGCTGTCATGAGCTCCTCTATTTTTTCACGGGCGCGAATCAATTCCGCCTGTGCTCCGTTCACTAGAATTTCCGCAGGGCGTGGCCGCGTGTTGTAATTGGAAGAGAGAACGAACCCATAAGCGCCGGTGGTCAGCACTGCCAGCAATTCACCGGGTTGCACGGAGGGCAGGTTGCGGTCATGCGCGAAGAAGTCTCCGCTCTCGCAGATGGGGCCGACCACGTCCGCCTGGATTCTCTCCGCAGAGTGCTCCCGAACGGAAATGATCTCGTGATAGGACCCGTAAAGAGCGGGACGCATTAAGTCATTCATGCCGGCGTCGACAACTACAAAGTTCTTGCGGTGATTTCGTTTCACATAAAGCACACGAGTCAGCAGCACACCGGCATTGCCCACCAACGCGCGCCCCGGCTCGACGACTAACTTCATTGAGCTTTTGCGCAATCGCTCAGTCAGTCCATGTGCCAGGCGTTGCACATCCAGAGGCGACTCGCCGCGGTAGGGGATTCCAAAGCCTCCACCCAAATCGAGTACGCTCAAGGTTATTCCTTCCGCCGCCAGTTGACGGGCTATGGCCAGAATCTCATCCAACGCTTTCCAAAAGGGCTCCACATCCAAGATCTGGGAACCGATATGGCACGCAACGCCCTGGATCTTCAAGTGGGGCGAGCTCGCAGCGCGCCGGTAGAGCTCCGAAGCCTCTTCCTTCGGCACGCCAAACTTGTGAATCCTCTGGCCGGTTGAGATATAAGGATGCGTGTCAGCCTCGACATCGGGATTGACGCGGATGGAGATGCGTCCAACTTTTTTCAGAGCACAAGCACGGCTTTCGACAAGGGCAAGCTCGCCCGCCGACTCCACATTGAACATCAGGATTCCTGCAGCCAGACCGGCATCCATCTCGTCCTGGGTTTTCCCCACACCGGAGAAAACCACAGTTTCCGGCGCCGCTCCGGTTTTTAATGCCCGCATCAATTCTCCGCCCGAAACCACGTCAAATCCCGCTCCGGCCTGCCGCAACAGATTCAGAATTCGAAGATGCGAATTAGCTTTGACCGAATAACAAATCAAGGCGGGAAGCTGGGCGAGCGTCTCACGCAGCCGATCAAAATTGTGGAGAATAGTGCCCTGGCTGTAGACATACGCCGGGGTGCCGTGCTTTTCGGCGAGCGAGGCAAGCTCCAGGTTCTCGCAAAAAAGGGTTCCGTCGCGATAATAAAAGAACTCCTGACTTGATGGCAACATTTCCGCTTCAGCGGCCTCCGCCGCGCCTTGAGTCAACGAACTTTGAGAACCACGAGCGTCTGATCATCTCGCTGGGGGCGGCCCGCCTCAAAATTGCGCACCTCCGCGAACACGCGGTTGACGACCTCCTGGGGCGGCGTCCTGGCAGCGTGGCGCAGTACTTGTTCCAGGCGTCGCAAAGAGAATTCTTCGTGTTGTGAATTGTTGGCCTCGGTGATGCCATCGGAAAAAAATGCCAGCAAATCGCCCGCCTCCAGTCGCACGGTCACGGCCTGGTACTCCGTGTGCTCCAGCAAACCAAGGGGTACGCCTTCGGCGCGAATCGACCGGCACTGTCCCCTGCGCACCAGAATGGGCAGCGGCATTCCGGCGTTGGCCATCGACAAAGTCTTCGTACGCGGTTCCCAGACGGCATAAGTCAAGGTGATGAAGTGGCCTTCAATCTTGCGCTCGAGGAACATAATGTTCAGGCGCTTCATCATGTCCGGCGGCGGGAGCTTCTGTGGGGCCAGGCTGCGCAGCGTGCCGCTGGCCATTGCGGCGTAAAGCGCCGCAGGAGCACCTTTGCCGCTCACATCACCCACCACGATCACCTGCCGCTCCCTTCCATAAGATAGAAATTCGTAGAGGTCGCCCCCGAGTTCGCGCGCGGGCTGGAAGCGCAAGGCAAGGTCCAGGCCGGGAATTTTAGGCGCGATGCCCGGCATGAGGTGCATCTGAATTTCTTGTGCGTTGCGCAAGTCGCGCTCCAGCCTTGCCTCACTACGCGCCACTCGCTCATACAACCGGGCATTCTCAATCGCGATGGCAATCTGCGGCGCGAGTGTGGAGAAAATCTTGACGTGCTCCTCGTTGAAGTAATTCAAGTGCGGGCTTTCCAGATCGATCACGCCGATCACGCGGCCGCGGTAAATCAGCGGGACAGTCATTTCCGAGCGTGTCTCCGGATTCATTGAGATGTAGCGCGGGTCTTTGCTGACGTCGGGGACCACCACCGGCTGGCGCAGGCTGGCGGCCGCTCCCACGATGCCCTGGCCGTAATTCACCGTCGGCTTTTCCGGCATGTGCTCATCCTGCTTGAGTGAAATGACGGCGTTGAATGTCTGCGTCTGGTCATCCGCAAGCAATATCCCAAACCGGTGATAATCCACCAGCCGCTTGGTGAGTGTTCCAATTTTGCGCAGCAGTTCGTTCACAACCAGCACGGAAGTAAGTTCACGGCTGATTTCGTTCAGCAACTGAAGCGTGCGCGCCTGCCGCAGCGTGCGGCGGTACAGACGCGCATTTTCAATGGCCATGGCCATGCGGCCCGCCAGCAGCTCCAGCAGGCTGACGTGCGAGTCGTTGAAAAATTCCGGTTGCGGCGAACCCAGGTCGATCACTCCGATTAATCGCCCTTTCAAAATCAGTGGAACGCTAAGCTCAGAGCGAATCGTCGCCAGGGAGGGAATGTACGCGGGTTCGTCCTTGACGTCGTTCACCAGCACCGATCGCCGCATCTGCGCCGCCCGGCCGACAATGCCCTCACCCACCCGGATTCGTAGATCGCGAACCAGCGCGCGCGGATGTCCGAGGCTGAAATGCACCCGCAGTTCCTGCGTCTTCTCGTTGAGCAGGAGAATGGCGAAAACTTCATAGTCGATGGCGCGTTTTACGATCTCCGCAATGCGCTCCAGAAGTTCATCAAGGTCAAGTGTGGAATTGATTCGCTCACCGACCTCGATCATCAAGTTCAGGAGCTCCGTAAGCTCAAGCGGCCGGGATGTGGCGCGTGCGGTTTCGTTCATGAAAGTTCCGCTAAATCTTTCTATTCTAGCATAAGGCGCAGATGCAGCCGTTTACTGCTTCTGGCGCACTGTGGGCCAATTCGTCGAAGCAAATCTCCGTCGCAAATTCGCCTTGATGAATCCCAACATCGCTATAATGGCATGCGATGCTGATTTTGGCCTTTGACACAACAAGTGAATATGGAGGCGCAGGAATCTTCCGCGCCAAGCAATGCCTGGCCCTCATTCCCAACACCGGCCCGGCAAACCGATATTCCGTCACGCTTTTTGAAATGGTTGATCGGGCGCTCGCACAGGCCGGCCACTCGCTTACAGAGATTGACATCTTCGCCGCCGCCAACGGCCCCGGATCGTTCACAGGCATTCGAGTCGGCATTGCAGCGGCGCGCGCCTGGGGGAAGACGTTCAGTCGTCCGGCTCGCGGCATTTCGGTACTGGAAGCGTTGGTGGTCAAGGGCGGCCCCACATCAGACTGGGCGTTCCCCATTTTGGATGCGAGGCGGGGAGAGTTTTTTCTGGGGGGGTTTCGCCGAAAGCCGCGGGAATTGCTGGCCGTAACGAATCATAAATATGATCCCGCCGATCCGGGGTGGGTTCTCAAGCCGGACTCGCTGCAAGCCTGGATTGCGGATCGGCTTCACGCCGGCGCGAGTGGCACGTGCCTGCTGCGCGCGCATGACCGGGTTGCCGCTGATTTGCGCCGCACCTTGCCTGCTGCCCTCGAGTGGCGGACCGTGGAAGGCACGCTGGTGGA
>JASHTZ010000779.1 GCA_030040295.1 Terriglobia bacterium
GATCCCGACTTTTCCTGGGAGAAGACTGACAAGGCCGCAATTCTCAAGAAGGAGGCGGGCCTCTAAATGGCTTCCACCAGGAAACTCGCAGGAGATGTGAAGGACGCCACGCTGGCGGCGAAAGGTAAAACGCGCATCGAATGGGCAAATCAGTGGATGCCCGTTCTGCAAATTATTCGCAAACGATTCATCAAGGAGCGTCCCCTCGAGGGCGTGCGGATTTCCGCCTGTCTGCACGTCACCACCGAAACTGCCAACCTGATGATTACCCTGCGCGACGGAGGGGCGGACGTGGTTCTGTGCGCTTCGAATCCCTTGAGCACGCAGGATGATGTGGCGGCTTCGCTCGTCAAAGATTTCAAGATTCCGACCTATGCCATTAAAGGCGAGGACAAGGATACCTATTATTCCCATCTCTCTTCGGCGCTGGAACACAAGCCCCAGGTGACCATGGATGATGGCGCGGACTTAGTCACAATGATTCTGACCAAGCGCTCGGAATTGGTTCCGGCGGTCGTGGGCGGGACGGAAGAGACCACAACAGGTGTGATTCGCCTGCGCAGCATGCAAAAGGACGGCATGCTGAAGTATCCCATCGTGGCCGTCAACGACGCGGACACCAAGCATCTGTTCGACAATCGCTACGGGACGGGGCAATCCACCATCGATGGAATTCTGCGCGCCACCAACCTGCTCTTTGCGGGCCTGCACGTAGTGGTTTGCGGATACGGCTGGTGCGGACGCGGCGTGGCCATGCGCGCCAAGGGCCTGGGTTCCGACGTGATTGTTACGGAGACCAATCCCACCCGCGCGCTGGAGGCTGTGATGGATGGCTTTCGCGTCATGCCGCTTGCCGAGGCCGCGAAGATCGGTGATGTCTTCGTGACCGTTACCGGCGACAAGTCGGTTATCACCGCCGCGCACTTCCGTGCCATGAAAGATGGGGCGGTGGTGGCGAACTCCGGCCACTTCAACGTGGAAATTGATTTGCCCGCCCTCGATAAGCTTTCGCTCAGCAAGCGCCAGACACGCGACTTTGTGGACGAGTATACGCTGCGCGACGGCCGGAAGATTTACGTGCTCGGAGAAGGCCGTCTGATCAACCTGGCGGCGGCGGAAGGCCATCCCGCCGTGGTCATGGACATGAGCTTCGCCGATCAGGCTCTTTCCGTGGAATACATGGTGAAGAATCACAAAAACCTCGAATCCAAGGTTTATCCCGTGCCGGCCGAAATTGATCAAAATGTTGCCCGGCTCAAATTGCAGTCCTTGGGCATTGCGATTGATCGCTTGACCCGCGAGCAAGAGGAATATCTTTCCTCTTGGTCGGAGGGAACGTAGAAGTCAAGCTCACAGCCGACAGCTTACAGCTAGCAGCTTCTGCACAGAAGGCGAATCAACTGTCGGCTCTAAGCTGTCAACATCTTTCTCCATGAAAGAATTCGCCACTTGGGCGCTCGATACCGCCGTCGCGCGCGGCGCCACATACGCCGAAGTCAGGGTGATGGACACCCGCCAGCGCTATCTTTCCACCAAGAATGGACAGCCTTCGCAGGTAAGGGATTCCCAATCGCTCGGCCTGGGGGTGCGTGTAATCGCCGAGGGAAGCTGGGGCTTTGCCTCCACGGACACGCTGACGCGGCACGATGTTGACCGCACGGCGTCACTGGCCGTGGAAATCGCCCGCGCCAGCGCGCTGGCTAAGAAGCACTCGGTCCACCTTGTTCCGGAAGAGAAAATTCTGGACAACTGGGTTGCGCCCTGCAAGATTGACCCTTTTTCCGTTCCCATTTCTTCGTGTCTCGGACTCCTGCTAAAAATCGACGGGGAATTGCGCGCTGTGACCGGCGTGACCGTGGCAGAAGCCGCAATGGACTTCCGCCGCATTGAGCAGCTCTTCCTCTCCAGCCTGGGTTCGGAGATTTACCAACTCAAGACGCAAACCGGCACCGGTTACGCCGCCACATCTTTCTCTGAGAACCAGATTCAGCGCCGCTCTTATCCAAATTCATTCGGCGGGCAGTACCAGACCAAAGGCTACGAGTTGGTGGAGGAGTTGAATCTTTTGCAGAATGCGCGGCGCATCGCGGAGGAATCCGTGGCGCTGCACAAGGCCGACCAATGCCCCGCCGGCGTGAAGGACATCATTCTTGACAGCTCGCAGCTCGGCTTGCAGATTCACGAATCCGTCGGCCACCCCATTGAGCTCGACCGCGTGCTGGGCACGGAAGCGAACTTTGCGGGAATGAGTTTCCTGACGGTTGAGAAACTTGGCTCCCTTCAATACGCCTCGGAAATTGTGAGCATCGTCGCGGACGCCACGCCCGCGCACGGCCCCGGCCTGGGAACGTTTGCCTATGACGACGAGGGCGTTCCCGCGCAGTGCACGCCGATCATCCAATGCGGCCAATTTGTGGGTTATCTCAGCTCGCGCGAGACCGCTTCCGCCATCGGCCGCCAACGCTCCAGCGGAGCGATGCGCGCCGAAGGCTGGAACCGCATCCCGCTTATTCGCATGACCAACGTCAGCATCCTGCCGGGGACGTGGAAACCCGAGGACCTGATCGCCGACACGGATGACGGCATCTACATGGAGACCAACCGGAGCTGGTCAATCGACGACCGCCGCTATAATTTCCAATTCGGCACGGAAATCGGCTGGGAGATCAAAGGTGGAAAGAAAACCCGCATGCTGAAGAACCCCAGCTATGGCGGCATCACCACCGATTTTTGGAACTCCTGCGACGCCATCTGCGGTCCGCAATACTGGACTCTATGGGGTACTCCCAACTGCGGCAAAGGCCAGCCGATGCAGACGATGGGTACGGGCCACGGCGCGTCCCCCGCGCGCTTCCGCAAAGTTCACGTGGGAGTGGCGTACCCGGGCTGAGGGATTTTACTGTAACAGCGCT
>JASHTZ010000780.1 GCA_030040295.1 Terriglobia bacterium
CACGGATACTTCGTCTATCGCAGCACGCTCCATGTGCCGCTCATCTTTCACTGGCCCGCCCCTGGGGCAGAGCGAAGCACGAAACTGGAAAATCGATTCTCGCCCTCGGTCAGCGCTCCTGCGGGCCTGATCGACGTTGCGCCCACGATTCTGAGCTTCCTGGGAATTTCCTCGCCGCCCGGCTTCTGCGGTCACAGCCTGCTGGAGCTCGCGCAGGGAGGGGAATCCGCGTCCCGCGACGTGTACAGTGAGAGCTCCTACGCGCATGACAAGTTCGGCTGGGCCGTATTGCGCAGCCTGCGCCGGGGAGATTACCAATACATTGACGCGCCTCATCCCGAGCTGTACGACTTGAAGCGCGATCCCGCGGAACTTCACAATCTCTTGCCCGGCGAATCAGCTCTCGCGACGTCTTACCGCGAGCGGCTGCTTGCGCTTGAGGCAACTTACCGTTTGCAGCCATCTTCCACGGCCGGTTCGGCCGTCGCCCCCGGCGCTGCGGAGAGTTTGCGTTCGCTCGGATATCTTGCGATCACTTCTGCGCATCCCGCGCTTGACGATTCGGGCGTCGATCCTAAAGACCGGCTGTTTGAATTCAAGCGCTATCTGCTGGCGGGGCACCTGGCGCGCACCGGCCATGCGGAAGAGGCCGTGGCGGAGTTCCAGGGGATCCTCGCGAATGATCCGCGCAATTTGCCCGCGCATCTCGACTTGGCGCGCTCGCAGATCGGCTTGCATCGCTACCTTGAAGCTGCGAATCAGCTCAAGGCGGCGCTGGCGCTCGACCCTCACAACGTGGACGCGGAGGAATTGCTCGGCGACGTCTGGCTGGCCGTCGGCGATCTGAATCGCGCCGCGGGGGAGTTCGAGCATCTCCTCACTTTCGCGCCGAATGACTACGAGGCGCATTTCGGACTCGGCTTGATCGCCGCGCACCACCACGCCAGCGCGGAAGCCTCAAAGCACTTTCGCGCCGCGCTTGCCGCGAATCCACGCTCCGCCGAAGCGCATTACCAACTCGGCCTGCTCGCGGAAGGTGAGGGCCAGAAGGCGGATGCGGCGCAGGAGTTCCAAACGGCATTGCAGCTTAACCCCAAGTACCTCGATGCCCGCCGCGAGCTTGCGAAATTGAATCCGACGGAACACTGACGAGTGGCACACCTTTGACTTGGCCAGCCGAGGGTTCGCCTCTCTATATCGGAGTCAGCGGGCCTTGCGGTTTGCCGTGGCCGCTAGTTTGGCTTTGGGCTTCGGCCGCGACGCTGGGGGCGTTGAAGACGTCGGCGCGCTGGCATCCGCGTTGCAGGGTGTCAGCGGAGTTTTGTCGGCCGTGACGGAAACGCTCGCCTCCGCCCAATCGGAGGTGTAAATGGAATTGAGCCGCTGGAGAATCGCTGTGTCAGTAAAAAGTATCCCGCACTCGCGGTTCTTGGTGAGCGACACGCAGGTGAAGTTTTCCGAGCCGATAAAGCCCTGGGCGTTTGCCGTCCCGAAATCGGCCAGGGCCATCTTGGCGTGGATATAGAGAAAGGATTTGCAGACGGCGTCCACGCCTCCGTTTTGGAGATAAGTGACGCCGCGGGCGTTGCCGTTCACCTGGCCTTCACTGCTGAGCACAGCGGCGATGAAGCGCACCTGCACGCCGCGCTTGGCAGCGGCCACCATGGCACCCAGCGTGCCGGGATCATCGAGTTCTTCACAATAGATATCGAGAGTATGTTTGGCGCCGCCGATGAGCGCGGTTAGCCTGGCGCTCGAATTGACCGGGCTCCACACGAGCGACGGCACCTTGGGCGTGATCGACTTGTTCGCCCAATCGGCTTCGAACACTGACGCAATTTCCGCGACCTCCGCCGGGACTGTGGTGATAATTCCGAAATCGCGTGTTTGGCCGAAGTATTGGGCTGTGAGGTTGAAGCTCATCACGATGGCGCTGGATCCATCAATCACGAAGGCTTTCTCGTGAGTCACTTCGAAAGTCGCCGGTGCAGGCTTGCACTGAACTCCCGCCTGAGTCAGTTTTTGGATCGCCGGCGTGATGTCCGTTTGCCGCATGCGGGTAGTGAAAGAATTCCAGTTATACAGTACGCGCACTATGACCTTGCGCGCCTGGGCCGACTCGAGCGCGGAGATAATCTGCGAATCGGTCAGCTCGTAAATTGTCAGGTCGATGCTCTTGGTCGCGGCGTTCAGGGCTTGGAGAACTGCGGTGCGGCCGTCGTCAGGTTCGACGATGAGCGTGTGTGTGGACGCCATGGCGTTTCTCCTTGCAGATTTTGTGGCACGGGCATCCTGCCTGTGACGCGTCCACGGCCAGGATGGCCGTGCCACGTCCGTCTACCGGCTCTTGCGCTTCTTCTTCCCTGATGATCCGCGAGACGGCGCCGATGCCGTCCCCGTGGGCGCGGCCGCCAGCGCCTGGAAAATCGCGGCTCCGTTGGGACTACCCCAGCCCGAGCAGGCGTCCCATCCCGCTCCGGCCTGGTAAGCGCCGTTGTTGCCGCTGGTTATGTCGTGGAACGTCCCGGCTGCGGCGGCGAGTTGTTGGTAAATAGTCGGATTCAAATATCCAACGGAGGACTTCAGTCCAGAGTTGAAGCGCGCGATCAAGCCGGCCCACAGCGGCGCGACGGCGCTGGTTCCGCCCACCACTGTGTTCGAACCATCGACTTCAACTTGATATCCGGTGTCGGGGTCGGCGTCGCCCGAAACATCAGGAAGTCCGCGGCCAACGAAACTCCCGGGATTGACCGAGGGCGGCACATTCGCGCCTGACTGCCAGGAGGGAAGCGGGAAAGTGGCGCTGATTCCCCCGCCCGTCGCACCGTCCGAGGGCTGGTCGTTCCAAACATTCTCGGTGGTGATGGCGCTGCCGCTGGCGATCAGATGAGTTCCGCCGCAGGCCAGGGCGTAGGGGCTGGAAGCGGGGAAATCGACATGCTGAAGCCCGTCGGTGACGCCGTCCGTCGAGCCATTGTCACCGGCCGCAATGCAAACGCTCACGCCCACCGCCGCCGCGGATTGCAGGGCGGAGTTGTAGGACTGCAGGGACTGCGAAGTGTATGTGGATTCCGGCCCACCCCAACTGATGGAAATTACCGACGGGTTGTTTTGCTTGTCGCCCACCGCCTGGTTGATGGCGTCCAGAAATCCTGCGTCGGTGTTCGGCGCGAAATAGACTACGATGTTCGCTCCGGGCGCAACGGCTCCGGCCACTTCGATGTCCAGCATCACTTCCGTGTCCGGCCCGTTGGTGCTTCCCGTAGGCTGATTCTCTGCGCCGTCCACCGATACGGCTGTAACCCTGGGGGCAGGCGTAATTCCCAGCGAGTTGAAATAGGAACTCAGGTCGGATTGGGTGAATCCACCCCCAAGCTCGATGATTCCAATAGTCTGTCCCTGCCCGCTCACTCCGGAAGGGAAGTCGTAGCATTGCGCTACCTGAAGCGGGGTGTAGGAAACAGATTGTGCCGCGGCGCGCGGCTGGGCGGTGCCGCGTGCAGAGGTTGCCAGGCGAAAGTGCGGGCGCGCGTGCGGCCGGTTGTCGAGCCCGTGCACGCCGAGAATCACTCCCTTGAGCGCGGCGGGAATGAACACCGGGCCGGTGCGCCCACGATACGCCCCTTGCGGGCTCTCGTAGTGCGCCAGATCCACCTGAAAGGCTTTGCTGAACGCAGCGACCGGCCCGGAAAGCATCATTGTGCGCGCGCCGCGATTTACGCTTGAGATTTTCAGTTTGTGCGCTCGCGCGAACCTTTGTACCTTCTTCAAATCCTGCGCGTCGGCGCCGTAGCGGGCTTCATACTGGCTGCGGCTAAGGCGTTCGCCGCTTGCGATCAATCGCTCGAGGGTCTTAACGCCTTTTGGCCGCTTGCGCGCGCGTAACATCACAGTTGCCTGCACGGGTTCCTTGGGGTCCACAGGCCGCACTCGGGTGGAGCCTGGCGCGGGCTCACGCTCGCTACCGGGAATTGCGACGTATCGTGTTGATGGCATAAATCCTCCTTCGATTATTCTGAGGGGTTATGGAATAACATTCTCCCACCGCAGGGAACGGACTGCAATTGGCCTTGGGAGGCTCGGAGCCTGAACCGTAGCTTCCGCCGGACACCGTTTTCCTTATACGCGCGACTTGCTCTGGTATAATGCCTGCCCTTGCAAGACTGAGTCGTCTTCATGCTCTTCAAAACATTAAGCGCCGCTGTCTTTGGCATTGATGCCTACCTGGTGGAAGTGGAAGTCGACATCACTGCCGGCCAACCCTTTTTCACTACCGTGGGACTTCCGGACGCCGCGGTGCGCGAAAGCCGCGAGCGCATCAAATCCGCCATTAAGAACTGCGGTTTGGAATTCCCCTGGCAGAATATCACGGTGAATCTGGCGCCTGCGGACGTCAAGAAAGAAGGCTCAGGATTCGATCTCGCCATCGCGCTGGGAATTCTGGGCACCACCGGCGCGCTGCTGAAGAGCGAATTGAAAGACATGGTCTTTCTCGGTGAGTTATCGCTTGACGGCAGCCTGCGGCCCATCAAGGGCGCGCTCTCCATCGCCACCATGGCGCGGCAGAAAGGCTTGCGCAAGCTGGTGCTGCCCCAGGAAAACGCCGCGGAAGCCGCCGTTGTGCAGGGCGTGCAGGTCTTCGGGCTTCGCTCCCTGCCAGAAGCGCTGGATTTGATCAACGAGACGCGCGAATTCAAGCCCACACGCGTCAACACCGGCGAAATGCTGGCGCAGGCGGGGCAATATTCCGTGGATTTTCGCGATGTCAAGGGTCAGCTCCACGCCAAGAGGGCCATTGAGGTGGCCACTGCGGGCGGGCACAACATCCTGATGATCGGGCCGCCCGGCGCGGGCAAGACGATGCTGGCCAAGCGCATTCCCACCATTTTGCCCCCGCTGACTTTTGACGAGGCGATCCAAACCACCAAAATTCACAGCGTGGCAGGAGTCCTGGAAGCGGGAGCGGGCCTGCTGGGCGTGCGGCCGTTTCGCTCGCCTCATCACACCATCTCCGACGCGGGACTCATCGGCGGCGGCGTGATGCCGCGCCCCGGCGAGGTCAGCCTGGCGCACAACGGCGTGCTGTTTTTGGACGAACTTCCGGAATTCCAGCGCAACGTTTTGGAAGTTCTGCGCCAACCCCTGGAAGACGGCATGGTCACCATCGCGCGCGCCGCCATGACGCTTACTTTCCCCGCGCGCTTCATGCTGGCGGCCGCCATGAATCCCTGCCCGTGCGGATTCTTCAACGACCCATCGCGCGAATGCACCTGCACGCCGCCCATGATTCAGCGCTACGTTTCGAAAATCTCCGGGCCGCTGCTTGACCGCATCGACATCCACATTGATATGCCCGCCGTGCGTTTTCAGGAATTGAGGCAGGATGCGGGCGGAGAATCTTCCGACGAGATCCGTGCCCGCGTCATCAAAACGCGCGAGCGGCAGCTCGAACGCTTTCAGGGTGAGAAGATTTACTGTAACTCCCAAATGAGCTCGCGGCAGATTCGCAAGTACTGCAACATCTCGCCCGATTGTGAGCGGATGCTCGAGAGCGCCATGAACCGCCTGGGTCTTTCCGCCCGCGCCCACGACCGCATCCTGAAAGTCGCGCGCACCATTGCCGACCTGGGTGGAGCGGAAAACGTCAGCAACGAGCACCTCTCCGAAGCGATTCAATACCGGTCGCTTGATCGGAGTTATTGGACGTAACCTGTTGTGGCACGGCCATCTTGGCCGTGTACACGGGCTGGAAGCCCGTGTCACGGCGGGCAAGATGCCCGCGCGATTTCTCGCACTATCACAAAACTTGTTTTCCGCAGGCACTTTCGCGGACTTAATTTGAGATCAAGGAGAAACGCCATCAATGCCTGACCACCTGGTAGTCTTCACGGAACGAGTTGAAGGGCCGGTACCCGGCCTTGACGAGGAATTGATTCGCCAGAACGGCGGAGAAGTGCGCTACGGCCGGGCGCAAAGCGAAGCCGAGCGAATCCGCATGGCGGTAGATGCGGAGATCATCGTGATGGGTTCGACTCCGCTTACGCGCGAGTTTTTTTCCGGCGTGCCGCGAATGAAGGGAGTGGTGCGCCTGGGAATCGGCGTGGACAATCTTGACCTGGCCGCCGCCACGGAGTTCGGAATCGTCATCGGCAACGTTCCGGACTTCTGCTCGGAGGAAGTTGCGGAGCACACGCTGGGGTTGATCTTCGCGGTGACGCGGAAGATTTCGCTCGCAGACCGCAAATCGCGCGCAGGCCAATGGGTTGCGGGCATGGACGCGCTGATGCGCCCGATGAAGCGGCTGAGCGGCCAGACGCTCGGAATCATCGGCCTCGGGAAAAATGGCAGGACGCTGGCGCGCAAGGCTCAGGGCCTGGGACTGAACGTGATTGGCTTCGACCCCTACCTGAGCGAGGAAGCGGCGCGTGCTATGGGCATCACGTTGATGAGCCTGCATGAATTGCTGCCCCAATCAGACATTGTTTCGCTCAACGTGCCGGTGACAACGGAGACGCACGACCTGATCAATTCCCGGACGCTGGCGCTGGTGAAGCCGGGAGCGATCCTCATCAACACGGCCCGCGGGCCCGTGGTGGACGAAACTGCTCTGGCCGCCGCGCTCGCTTCCGGCCGATTGTCCGGGGCGGGACTCGACGTGCTTCAAAACGAACCGCTGCACCTGCCTCATCCGCTTGCGGAATTTGACAATGTGGTATTCACCTGCCACTACGCTTCACTCAGCGAATCGTCCTACGCGAGCATGCGCCGGCAGGTTTCTGACCAAATTGTGCAGATTATACGCGGTGAGTTTCCGAAAAACTTCGTGAATCCCCAGGTAAAGGATTTGCCCCAGTGCCGCCTGAAGAAAAATAAATTGTAGGGGCAGGCCCTCGCTCTGCGGCCCAGAGCCTTCGGGCGACGGGTCGTGCCTGCCCTTTAGAGGGCGACCACAAGGGTCGCCCCCTACAATTCATTCATACCGCAGCGCCACCATGGGATCCAGGCGGCTGGCGCGCAGGGCGGGGAGGTAACCCGCCAGGCAGGCGATCAGCGCCAGCGCGCCGGTGGCCAGCGCCAAGGTGAGTGGGTCATGAGCGGAAAGACCATAGAGCTGCGTCGCCACCATGCGCATCAGCGCGATGGCCGCGGGCACGCCCACGCCGACTCCGATCGCCACCAGCAGCAACACATCGTTCATCACCATGCGGACGACCTTTGAGGGTTCCGCTCCCAGTGCCATGCGGATTCCGATTTCGCGTTTGCGCATCGCCACGGAATACGCCATCACACCGTAAAGCCCAATCGCGGCGAGCAGCGTGGCGAGAAATCCAAAAACGGTTGAAAGGCTCGCGATCATGCGCTCAGTCGAAAGCGAGTTGCTGAGCTGCGTTTCCGTTGTTCGCACGGCGTAAATGGGCAACCCAGCGTCGAGCGCGTGCACTTTGGTCCGGACCTCCGACATCACCTGGTCGGGGTCGTAGGCGGTGCGGAGGTAAACGGTCATGTCACTAAGGAAGTGCGCGCCCAGGTAGGGAATGTAAGCCTGCGGCGGAATTTCATCGCGCAGGTTTGTGTACTTGATGTCCTTCACCACCCCGATGATTTCCATGTCCGTGCGGGTGCCGGGGTCGCTCCCGAAGCCAAGATGCCGGCCGACGGGGTTCTGCCCCGGGAAATATTTGCGCGCGAACTTCTCGTTGATCATCACGGCGGTAGGCGTCCAGTCATCGGGCTGCGGGCCCTTTTTGATCTCGCGATTATCATCGGGTGTAAAGTCGCGCCCCAGCACGATGGGCACCCCAAGCGTGGCGAAGTAATTCGGACTGATCATATTCATGTAGGGTTCGGCGCGGTCGTCGGGGTTGGCGGGGTTGTAACCCTCCACGGTCATGCTGCTGTCCCACTCGTTGTCCTCGAGAATCCGGACGCCGGCCAAGCCCACCGATTGCACGCCGGGAATGTTCTTCAGGCTGTCCGTCAATTGCTGATAAAAGGTTTTCATGCGCTCCGTGCTGTAGCCGTTGAGCGATGGATCGATGGTGAACCCAATCAGGCGTTCCACGGGAAATCCCGGGCCGAGATTGCTCAGGTTCCTCAGAGTGCGGAGGAAGAGGCCCGCGCCGATCAGAAGCAAGAGCGAGAGAGATACCTGCGCTACCACCAGCGATCTGCGCAACCCGCCGTGCCCTCCCCCCAGCACTGCGCCCGCCTGATCCTTGAGCGTGCGCGCGATGTCCGGCCGCGTGGTGCGCAGGGCAGGTACAAGGCCGAAGGCGATTCCCGTGGCAATCGTCACCGCCAGCGTGAAGAGGAGAATGCGCAGGTCGGGCGCGGCGGAGATGCTGAGACCGCTGGAATCTGCGGGAAGATAAATCGCCATCAGAGCCTTATCCGCGACGTAGGCGAGCGCTAGGCCGGCGAGCCCGCCCAGCGACGAAAGGAACAGCGTTTCAACCAGAAGCTGCCGGACGATTTTGCCGCGGCTCGCGCCCACCGCCAGGCGCACGGCGATTTCCTTTTGCCGCCCGCTTGCACGCGCCAGCAGCAAATTGGCCATGTTGGCGCAGGTGATCAGCAAGACCATGCCGGTAATTGCCATCAGCACCCAGAGCGGCGTGGAAAGCTCGCGCCGGAAATATGACCGTCCCTGCGAGCCTGGCAGAAGGTCGATATAGCACTTGAGAAACTGCTCGCGGTCGTAGGTGGAAGCGTGGGCGAACGCCGCCTGCTTAACTTCATCTTCCAGCATCGCGTGCATGAAGGGTTGCAGCGAAGCCTTCGCTTGTTTCATGCTCACTCCCGGCTTCAGGCGGCCGAAGGCGTTAACCCAGCGCGAGCGGCGGTCCGTAAGCATGTCATTCGGAACTATCAGGACCTCCTTCTGCATCATGACGGGAATGAAAAGTTCGGGTGAGTATCCCAACTCCACACCCTCAAAACCCGCCTGCGCAACGCCGATCACTGTCATGTCGTTTTTATTGACCGTGAGGGTTTTTCCCAGAATTGCAGGGTCGCCGCCAAATCGCTGCTTCCAGAAGCTGTAGCTCAACACCACGTAGGGGGCGCCCTCGGCAACCTTGTCCACTCCGGGTGTAAATCCCCGGCCGAGCGCCATGCCCACACCCAAAACGTTGAAGTAAGTTCCGGAAACCAGCTCCGCAGCGTCACGCTCCGCCCGCCCATTGAATGTGACACTCACGTGAGTGGGGAACCGGCAAAACATTCCCTCAAAAACTTCGTTGTGGCTCTGAAAATCACGGAACATGGGGTAGGAGATGGCATTACCGCCCCAGTTGCTACCGTAGTGTCGGCCGCGCATGGTGAGCAGCGTCAAATGCTGCGGCTCCTTGACGGGCAGCAAGCGCAGAAGGACCTGGTCAAGCAAAGTGAAGATTGCCGTGTTCGCCCCAATCCCCAGCGCCAGCGTCAGAACCGCGACCGCCGTAAAGACCGGATTCTTGGCGAGCACCCGCGCGGCGTAACGAATGTCTCCAACCAATGCGCCCATGGACACACTCCTCCGAAATTAGTCTTTTTTTCTTAGACGGGCAATCGCCTAAGAAGTTTTGGGGTATTGGAGAAGTTTTTCTGGAACGTAGGGGCAGGTCTCGCGCCTGCCCTTCAAAGGGTGCTCACTAGGGGCACCCTTGCGGATCACGTCCGCGGTTTAGGTCATTGACTTTGCAGTTCCCGCCAACCTAGACTCACTCCGTCGCGCATCGCGACAATTCATAGAACGGT
>JASHTZ010000781.1 GCA_030040295.1 Terriglobia bacterium
AATCATCCACGGAAACGAGGCGGCGCATATCGTCATCGTCGTCGCGAATCGATTTGAAGCCGGGCAGGGGATTCCAAAGCGTGAAGCCCTTGGGATCGGGGAAGGCGAGGCGCGCCAAGCCTGCGTTGGTGTTTTCCCACTCGGGCGGGCGGGGCTGCGTCTCCACGTAGTATTTCCAGGAAACGTGCTTGGCGGTGAAATTCTTGATGATGGATTCGAAGGGGAATCCATCGGGATCGTCCAAATCGTCTTCCAACTGGTCAAGCGAGCCGATGTTGTTGATCTCCTGCGACTGTGCGGCCACGGTGAAAACGTGGTTGGGCGAGCTGCCGGTCATTTCCGAAGAGAAAAAGCGGTCACAGAGCGTGTAATGGTGCGCGTAATTCCAGTAGTTGGGAATATCGCGGTCGTCGTAATAGCCCATGGTGTAAGGCGAGCCTTCGACCCACACGAAGGCGTCCATGGTTCCGTGGTCGTAGGCAGCCTGGGCGGTTTCCCAACTGTGCTCGAGGTCAAGCAGCGGCTGCCCGGGCGGCATGTGGAAGGATTTGACGCATTTTGCGCTTCCCGGCATTTCCGGCAGGCAGGTGGAAGGCGGAACTCCATCGGCATTGGGGAACGTGCCGAAGTAATTGTCGTAGGAGTGGTTCTCCTGAATGATCCAGATGATGTGTTGGATCTTTTCCATTTCCTGAGGCGGGCCGGCCGTGCCCTGCGCGCGCGGCGAGGCATTTCTGCCCAGCGGCGTTAGAATCGCGGCCAGTCCAACGGCCAGAAACAGATTTCTGAGGCGGGAAGCTCGGGGTGAGTTGATGCTCATGGGAGGTTCACTCATTGCGTCCTGTGGATTCACTCAGCCGGCATGGCGCATCCCTCAAGTTTGCCTTAAGTTTGAAGGACGCGCCACCCGAAGCGTTCCCGCAAGAGTTCATTACCAGGTAATCTTCGCCGCCACCTGCACGATGCGGTTGTTAATCGACGTCGCGCTGATCGTGCCCGCCGTTGAAGTGTTCAGCGTCGTGCCGGGCGTCGAGAATTGCGGGTGGTTAAAGATATTGAACGTCTCCGCCCGGAATTCGAGATTGGTGTTTTCGTGGATCGGCAGCCGGAAGGAGCGGTGAACCGAGAAGTCGAGATTGTTTTCTCCCGGCGCGAAGATGATGTTTCTGCCCGTGTTGCCGAAGACGTATGTCCCGGCGTTGGGGAAGCAGGATTGATTGTAGTAGTTGGCGAGGGTCCAGCCGGTAATTGTGCCGTTGCAAACGCGGTTGGGCCAACTGGTGCCATCCACATTGGCGGTGTCGGTGTTCCACACGGGAGTGATGGGATGGCCATCGGAAAGGGTTAACACCCCATCAAACTGCCAGCCTCCAGCTAATGCGGCGGGTGCGCCACTGCCGGCCAGCGCATGGCCCTTTCCGAAGGGCAGCGCCCAGGTGCCGCTGAACACCGAGCGCACCGGAATGTCGTCGTCGGAATGACCCATCAGCGAATTCAAGTTGTAAACATTTTGGAAGCTGATGTAACAGCCCGACCCGTTGCAAAGATCCTGCGCGGGATTCTGAAGGTTGAGCGTATTGGCCCATGTAATGTTCCAGAAGAAGAAGACACCTTGGCTGAACCGCTTGCGCAGCTCGAATGACAGGCCGTCGTAGTGGCTGCGGTTCCAGGGTGATACGGTGCGGATGGGGGCCAGAGTGATCGCCGCCAAGGGGCGGCGAGTGGCCAGGTTCGGAGAGCCGGGACCCGGCGTCAGCGGCTCATTCCAGTACGATAGTCCCCACATGTCCACCGAGTTGTTTCCCACGTAGTTTATTTGCGCGAGCATGTTCCCGGGCAGAGTCTTTTCCAGTGTCAGGTTCCATTCTGAAACGTAAGGGGTAACGTACTCGCTGGGCCAGCCGTTCAGTTGTGTAGTTGAAAGGGGATTGAAGACGAATTGCGCCGGGGTAACGGGAGGCAGCCGGGGAATGGACGCTCCGGGAGTCAATTGGAATCCGGTACTTGGGTGGACCCCGTCACTGGTGATGCCCACTCCGCCGTAGTTGTAGAACGGCGGGTTGTTGGTCATCTTGTTGTTGATGCCTGACCCCTCGTCCTGTCCATAGAAGATCCCATATCCACCGCGCAATACCAGGTTTCCGGAATGCGGAAAGTTGTAGGCAAAACCCACACGCGGGGCGACGTTTTTGTAGTCCGTGGTCATCAGGGCGCGCGGAAAACGCGGATCACCGGCGAAAACATAATCCCCGAAGTAGGGATTGGAGGCGCCGACAATGATGTTGGCCAGGGCATCGTGGGCCTCGATGTAGGGCGGCCAGAGTTCATAGCGGACGCCCAGGTTAAACGTCAGGTTGCCCGTCGCCTTCCAGTCATCCTGAAAGTATCCGCTGTAGTAGTGGCCGCGCTCAACGACCTGGTTGAAGTTTCCGGCCGTGACGGTGTTCGCATCACCCAGCAGTAAGTCTGCGAAGGCGTTGCCGGTTCCGGCGGTCTTCGACGGGTTGTCGGTGAAAGTTCCCGTGAACCCAAAGGTGCCGCGCGCCACGTTGGGGGAGAAAGTGGAGGGGCGAATATAAAGGATGTCTGTGCCGAACTTCATCAAGTGCCTGCCATGGGATTTGGAAACGTTATCCGCCGCGTCCCAAACAGAAGAGCTCTTGATGAGGGGGTCGTTCCCGCAGCAGCCCGCCGTGCCGCCCAAGCCGGTATAGCCGGTGACATTGAAAGTTGGAGTGCCGGCGTCAATTTTGGGATCGAGCGAGCCGGGTATGACGGCATTCAGAGGATTGGTCTGGTCGGCGTGGATGGTGATACGAGTCCACGACAAGCGCAGTTCATTCACCAGACTGGTGCTGATCGCGTGCGTATACCCGTAACCGAATCCGCGCGCCGGAGCGTGACGATAGGCGGGGGAGGCAGCGGGCGGCGGCAAAGCGGCGTCCTCCGTCTGCGTATCATTGGTCAGGGAGAAACGGCCAAACATGCTCACCTTTTGGGAAAGCTGGTAATCACCCCGAATAATGACGTTGGAGTTGTAGAAGTCGTTGGCCGTGTCGTAGTCGAAATTGCTCGCCGTACCGCTCGCGTTTCCCGCAAGGTTTGGCAGGGGATACCAGTTGATGAGCGCCTGCCCGGTGAGGCTGATTTCAGTCGGAGTAAT
>JASHTZ010000782.1 GCA_030040295.1 Terriglobia bacterium
ACATTGGCCGTGGCGGCGGCCGGAGCACTTTCACGCCCGACGCGCGCTGCGGATGGACTGGTGGAGGTGCTGCTCGATGAGCCCATCGGCGACATTGCGCCGGAGCTGCACGGGCAGTTCACCGAACACATCGGCGAAGTGGTTTACGGTGGCATCTGGGTGGGCGAGGATTCGAAGATTTCCAACATCGGTGGCATCCGCAAAGCGCTGGTGGAGCGCCTTCGGCAACTGCGCGTGCCGGTGATTCGCTGGCCGGGCGGTTGCTTTGCCGACACCTACAATTGGCGCGACGGCATTGGCCCGCGCGCGCAGCGCCCGGTGCGCACCAATTTCTGGGACAACGCCGCAGAGCTTCGCAAAGCGCCCGCGGGTCCCGAGAAGTACGACCCCAATATCTTCGGCACGGCGGAGTTCATGCGTTTCTGCCGGCTCTGCGGCGCGCAGCCTTACGTGGCGGTAAATGTCCGCAGCCAGACGCCGCTCGATTTCGATGAGTGGGTGGAATACTGCAATTCGCCGGCGGGAAGCACCACGCTCGCTCGAACGCGCGCCGGCGACGGCAGCGACGACCCCTACAACGTGCTCTACTGGGGCATTGGAAATGAGTCCTGGGGCTGCGGAGGCCATTTCCGGCCGGAGGAATACGGCGTGGAGTTTCGCCGGTTCACGGTGTATGTTCCGGACTACGGACTGAAGCTGCGCTTCATCGCCTGCGGACCCGGGGCTGATTGGCGCGACCCCGCAACCTCATGGACGCGCGGATTCCTGGAGAACATCGTGGCCAAGAACCCGCGCATTCTCGACGCGATCTACGGCCTTTCCATGCACTACTACTGCGGAACCACGGGCAAGGGCGATTCCCTCGATTTCACCACAGACGACTGGTACGAGATGCTGTGGCAAGCCGACGCAATGGACGCGCTGATCGCCCAGAATTGGCTGGCCATGGGTGATTATGACAAGCAACGCAAGGTGAAGCTGGTGGTGGACGAATGGGGGGCCTGGCACCGTACCCCGGTGCTTGGTCCCGAGTACCTCTTCAGCTACATCCCCTCGATGCGCGACGCGCTGGTGACGGCCATCACGCTCGACGCCTTCAACCGCCACGCGGAGAAGCTCGCCATGTGCAATGACGCGCAATTGGTGAACAACATCAATACGCTCTTCCTGGCCGTCGAAGAACGCTTTGTGGTGACTCCCATTTTCCACGTCTTCGACATGTACAAGTCGCACCAGGGCGGGCGGTCCGTGCGCGTGGTCTGCGATGCGCCGGCGATTCCGGTGCGGCCTGCCGAGACCACTGCCGGTGGAAACACGCATGTCGAAAAGGAAGGCAGGTCGATCTGGGGGCTTGGCGGGTCGGCCTCGCTGCACGGGAAGATGCTCGTGATCACTGTTGTGAACACGCACACAACCGAATCGCGCGAGACGGAGGTTTCATTGCGCGGCGGCTCGGCAAAGTCGGCAGAGGTAACAGTGCTGGCCGCGAGCGACATCCATGCGCACAATGACTTCGAGCATCCCGATGCCGTTCAACCCAAAGCCGCGCCCGCGGAAGTTTCTGGCTCGCGTTTCACTTGGACCTTTCCGCCCGCGTCGGTGACCAAGCTGGAGTTGCAATTGTCTTGACGGGGTCGTTGCCAAACCAGCGTTGGCTGGGAGTATAATTCGCTCATGGGCGCCGAAGTTATTCCGAAGCTGAGCTTCGAGCAATTCCGCGACCTTCCCAGTGATGGGAAGCGCTACGAGCTCATCCATGGAGAGGTGCATGTGACCCCTGCCCCCGCCACTCGACATCAATTCGTCGTCCAGAACCTCTACAAGAACCTTGAATCTTTCATTTTCGAAAACCACCTCGGCGAGGTCTGTCTGGCCCCTCTGGACGTGCGATTGGGCCTGGAAACGGTCTTGCAACCGGACCTGATCTTTGTTTCCAAATCCCGCGCCGGCATCATTCAGGAAAATTGGATCGAGGGTTCGCCCGACCTCGCCGTGGAAGTTTTGTCTCCCTCGACGGCGGGTCACGACCGCGCCACCAAGCTGCCGATTTACGCTGAGGCGGGCGTTTCCGAGGTTTGGATTATTGACCCCATCGCCAGGACGGTGGAGGTCTTCTCTCTCAAGGGGGCGAAGTATCTTGTAGATGCAACGTACGCAGGCCATCAAGTCCTCAGTTCGAACCTCATACCGGGCTGGCAACTTCCCCTCGATGCCCTCTTTGATTTCCGCGGACACTTCTAAGAACGCACTGAGCCTCGACAACCTTATTTTTCGACGCCCGCCTGGCCTTCCACTCTTGCCAATATCCTAAACTTGCAAGTACGATGTCCTGCCGAGGTGAGCATGAAAGTCAAACTTTGCTGTGCGTGTGCAATGAGCTGGTTTCTTGCCGTCTCGCTGTTACCAGCCCAGACGCCGGTGGTGGTGACCACAAAATACGGAATGCTGGCCGGATCCGGGAACGAGATTCATGTGTGGAAGGGCATTCCCTATGCGCAGCCTCCCGTTGGAAACTTGCGCTGGAAGGAGCCGCAGCCGCCCGTCGCGTGGCAGGGAGTGCGCCCCGCCGTGAATTTCGGGCCCATGTGCCCGCAGGGGAATCCTGACCAACTGAAACCTGACATGAGCGAGGATTGCCTGAACTTGAACGTCTGGTCCGGTGCGAAGCAAGGCGAAAAACGGCCGGTGTTCGTGTGGATTCACGGCGG
>JASHTZ010000068.1 GCA_030040295.1 Terriglobia bacterium
CTGATTTGCAGCTTTAGGGTAACGATGCAGCCCGATCTCCGAGCGCGCCAAGTCAATGTGGGCAGGCAGATTGCGGGGATCGCCGGCAAGGATCCCCTGGAACTCCTCCACGGCTTGTTCCGCGTGTCCGGTGCGCGCCAAGTGCCCCGCCAGCAGATAGCGCTTGAACTCAAACAGCCGGTCTTTGGGATCGACGCCCGAATCGTCAAGCGCAGGATGGGCGGAAGTGATGGCAAGATACCCGAGCGAGCGCAGACTCTCCGCGGCGCCGGGCGCGATTGTCGTGCTTGTCGAGGATGGCTGCGAACGATAAGTTGCTTCGAGCGCAACCAGGCGCTCATGGTAAGAGGCGGCAAGAGCCGATTCGCCGGGCAAAAGATTATGGAGTTCCGTCGGATCACGCTTCAAGTCGTAAAGCTCGGGATGAGGCGCGTCAATGTATTGGTAATCTCCCCGGCGCAGGCTGCGCAATACGGCCCAGCCGAACTTGTCATGCGCGCAGGAGCTCTCGCTATAAACGTCGCGCGGCGCAGCCACCCCTCCCCGCGCAAGCCCCAGCAGGGTGTGACCGCAGAAGGTGGGCGGCGGGTGAACTCCCAGGAAGCTCAGAATCGTGGGGGCGACATCGATCAGGCTCGCAGGAGCCTCGACGGAATTGGAGACTGGAACTTTGAAACTGGAAACTGGCTCCGAATTTCCAGTTTCCGATTTCGAATTTCTAGTTTCTGTTGGCCAATGAAAGATCAGTGGAACGTGCAGAGTGCTGCGGTAGATGAAGTATCCGTGGGTGTCTTCACCGTGATCGCCCAGGCTTTCGCCGTGATCGGAAAAGAGCACGATAAGCGCTCGTCGATCGAGGCCAGAACGCGCGAGGAAATCGAAGAAGCTGCCCAGCGAGTCATCCACGTATGCCAACTCCTGGTCGTACTCGCTTTGCGGGGCGCGCGAACGATAGGCGGCGGGCGGGTTGTAGGGCTCATGAAGATCGAAGAGATGAACGAAAACGAAAAATGGGCCGCCGGAATTCTGTTCCAGCCAGTGCTGCGCGCTTTGCAGCACCTGCGCCGCTGGCCGCTTTAGGTCAAGCGCAGCGTTCACCACTTGCGTTTCAAATGGGCTGTCGTAGGTCTGGAACCCCTGCGCCAGGCCGAAGCGTCGCGCGAGAAAGTATCCGCCGATGAACGCGGCGGTGGAATAGCCGCGCGAGGCGAGAACGGTCGCCAGCGTCCCCGTTCCCGGCGGCAAAACCTGCGCGTTCTCACGAATGCCGTTGGCAAAGGGATAGGTGGAGGTGAGGAGCGAGACATGCGAGGGCAGCGTGATGGGCGCCTGGCTGCTGATCTCGGCGAAAAGCGTTCCACCCCGCGTCAGCGAATCAATGTGAGGAGTTTTGAGTCGCGTATAGCCGTAGCAGCTCAGATGGTCGGCGCGCAGCGTATCAACGGAAATGAGAATGACCGGAGTTGGTCCAGCCGTTCCTTGCGGATTCGCCGTTGCAGGGGGACTAGATGCCGGCAAAATTGCCAGGAAAAAAATGGACAGGATCGCAAAGCAACGAAGCCGGCGCATGTTCACATGATAATCGACGAAGGGAGGGAACAGGAAGGTCGGCGAGAACGCAGGTCAGGGCAGTGCCGCGAGCACGGCGTCAGCCACGCGCACTGCGGGGAGGGCGGCCGCGGGCTCGTGAACGCGCACAATGTGAGCACCGCCCAGAATGGCAACAGTTACGGCGGCGGCGTCACCTGTGGCCAAATCGCGGGGGTATTTGCCCATTACTTCGCGCCCGGAAGTCCGGCCGGCAGCAGCTCCCATCGGCCAGTAATGTGCTCCCGCGCGCGGCATTCGCGCGGGGTCAAGGTCTTCGCCTGCGACAATCGCCTGCACGAAGGACTTTCGCGAGGCACCAAGGAGGATGGGAAGGCGGAAACGACGGAGCCGCTCAAGAGCGGAGAGAATCTCATAGTTTTGCCGGCGGGTCTTACCGAATCCCAATCCAGGATCGACAATGAGCTGCGAGCGCGGCACCCCGGCGGCGAGAGCTCTACGGATGGAGCGTTCAAGGTCGCGCGAAATCGCCGGCCAGATGTCGCGCGCGAACGGCTTGCGCTGCATGGTGGCGGGCCGGCCGCGCAGGTGCATCAAAATCAAAGGCGTGCCGCGACGCCGCGCCACGTCCGCGACGCCCGCATTGAAGCGCAGACCGCTGACGTCATTCACTATGTCCGCACCCGCTTCGCAGGCCTGCTCGGCTACTTCCGCTTTGGTGGTGTCAATGGAAATGGGGATGTCCGGTAACTTGCGCCGAACGCCGCGAATGACGGGAAGCACGCGCCGAAGCTCCTCATAGGCGGAAACCAGCTGCGCCCCCGGCCGCGTGGACTCCCCGCCGACATCGATCCAATCTGCACCTTGCCGGGCAAGCCGAAGACCCTGCGCGATGGCGCGAGCGGGGCGAAGGTATTGGCCACCGTCGGAGAACGAATCCGGCGTGACATTGAGCACGCCCATGATCAGCGTGCGCTCGCCGAGCGCCACCCTGCGGCCTCGGACTTTGATTTCAAATTTCGTGCGGGGATTCACGGTGAATTCATCTTAAGTTTTGAAGATCCGGGCGTAGACTACCGCGCCAAGGATTCCGCCGATCACCGGCCCGACGATGGGTACCCAGCAGTATCCCCAATCGGAACCGCCTTTACCTGGAATGGGCAGCAGCGCATGGGCGATGCGGGGGCCGAGGTCACGCGCAGGATTGATGGCGAATCCCGTGGGCCCGCCGAGCGACAAGCCAATCGACCAAATGAGGAAACCAATTAGGAGCGGAGTAAGCCCGCTTTGGACGGAGGGTTTGTCCGCACCCAGGGCGAGTATGCCAAACACCAGCACAAAAGTTCCGATGGCCTCCGTGAGCAGATTCAGCGGATAGTTGCGAATGGCCGGGGCGGTGGAAAATACAACCAGCTTCGCGGCTTTATCCTCCGTCACTCCCCAATGCGCCAGATAGGCGAGCCACACCACGATCGCGCCCAGGAAAGCTCCCAGAAACTGCGCGGCCAGGTAGCCCGCTACGCCAC
>JASHTZ010000069.1 GCA_030040295.1 Terriglobia bacterium
ACCCTGGCTCCGCAGGAGGGCGCGCCTGCCGCCAGAACCTCGCGCAGGGCCGCTTCCTCCTCGGGCCCGTACTGGGCGCCGTGCCCGTATTCAAGCTCATAGATTGGCTTGGGGAGATCCATTCACCGCCCTTTCAACCACTTCATCGCAACTGGGAACCGGAGTCCGGCACACCGCCCGCACCCTCTCGGTCAAAAGAAAATGGTCGTGGCCGCGCGGCGCACGCCCCGGTAGGGGAGAAGTTTGCGGCTGAATGAGGTCGCTTGAAAATCCCATCTTTTCCGCCAGCCGCCGGCCCAACTCGAAGCGCGAAATCGATTCGCTCGCCCCAACGTGATAAACCCCGCCCGCTCCGGGAAGTTTTATCAATTCCAACATAAAGTTGACCAGCGTGCCGGCATCAATCGGGTTGCGATATTCGAAATCCGGGAACGCCACGGATTGCCCGGCACGAAGTTTTTCGGCCAATTTGTTCAGCATGGCGTTGGTGCCGTGATTCCGCGCGAAACCCACCGCCAGCGCGAGGCGAAAAATGATGGCCGAGGGCAGCGTGCGCGCCACCAGTTGCTCCGCCTGCGCCTTGGTCTTGCCGTACACGCTGAGCGGAGTGGGAGCGTCACTTTCGCGGTAGCCGTGATGGGTGCCGTCAAAAACCGCCGCCGAGGAAGTGAATGCGAGTTTCGCGCCGGAGCGCGCGCACGCCTCCACAACGTGAGCCGCGCCCCCCACATTAATCTGTTCTGCGCGTTGCGGATCGGTCTCGCACTGGTCGATATCCGACGTGGCGGCGAGCAAGACGACCACGTTGGGCGAAGCCTCGCGAAATGCCGCATTCACGCTCGCTCCCGACGTGATGTCCACCGTCAAGCCCTGCCACCCCGCCGCCGGGAGGTCCGCCTCAAAAACCCGGCACGCCGGAGGAGCCTGGCGCGCCAGGTGCTGCCCCAGAAAACCACGCGCGCCGAGAATCAACAAATGAGGTTTACCGTCCACTAATTCGCCCACTCCGGAAAGGCCGCGATTGCGTCCATGTAGTTGTGAATTCGATCGGTGTGCGCGTCCTCCTGCCATCCCCCGCGGCCCGGCCGCCACGTTTCGTCCCGCGGGCAGCCGTCGTCATTGATGGTGTAGAGGGCGTAATTCAAGGCTTGCCACGCGAGCGCCTTGTATTCCATCGACCCGGTCGCCGCAGAGTACATGGCGAGCACGCTGCCGTAGGTGGTGAGCGCACCTCCCCACGGATTCTTGTCATTCGTTTGTTCGCCGCAAACCGGCACGCCGTCACGGACGCTGGTGAAGTTCAGCGCGGCGAAATCAATCAGCGTCCTGGCATCGGTCTTCCAATCCGGGTCGAGCGCCTCGCGTTTCTCAATCAAATAACGCGCCAGATTGAGCGGCGACCAGGAATTCCGATTGCCCGGTTCGGCGTGGTCCTCAAAAAACTGTTCCCACAGGGACCCATCTTTCGCAGCATTGGGGATTTGGTCGTTCTTAATCCATTCCCATAGCTTAGCGCGAGGCTCGCGAAACTCCGCATAACCATGGTCAAGCAGCTTGTCAAACAGACGCAGAATGTAGGACATGTTGGCGGAAACCGGCCCGCGCCCCTCACCCGTCCGGTAATCCACCCGAAAGGGCCACGGCGAATGCTGAGCGTCGCCCACGCCCATGTTCGCCACCAGCACGCGCGCATTCTGAAGAGCTTGGTCGAGATACTTCTTGTCGTGTGTCTCCTCGTAAAGAAGCAGGAGAGCGTAACCGGCGATTCCGCCCTTGTCCGGCTCAATCTCATAGGGCTGGTCGGCCTGGCAGCCTGAATCCGCAGGCTGCGGAAAGGCTTCGCGCTTGCCCGTCGAGCGGGTAAAGCGCGGGTATCTGCCGGTATCCGGCGTAAGGCTTTCTTTAACCAAATAATCTCCCATTAACCTGGCGAATTTGAGTGCCTGGGGACTGCTCTTCCCCGTCCAGGCGTAATATTTCAGGTAAGAGATGATTCCCATTCCATCTTGCATGGCGGGGATGAAATCCTGCCGCTTCTCGATGGGTTGATAATTCCCGTCCATGAACGTCATAACCATGAACCGGGGATAACCATGCTCCAAGGGGCAGGCAAAATACCAGTTCATTTCCCGAGTCAGCGCGTCCTTCCACGACGTCCACGGAAGAAGTATTCCCTCGGAACTATAAACCGCCGGATGATTACCAATGATGATACTCTGCGCGCGCAACATTGTGGAAGCGCATAAGACCAATCCACCCAAAATCATCATGACCCGTAGGGGACGCACGCAGACTTCTCCAACCTCACCGGCCCTGCCATACGAAAACAAAATGGGATTTCCCCCTGATTATTGCCGGGGCAATCTTCGTGAAATTCTCACAGTTCATTTTTCACGGGGATTATGACCGCGCCGCACCGGTCTGTCAACTCATAAGCCCAGAAAAGAAAATCCTCGGTTGGCGGCTTGAAATCCGGGTTGTTAACCCTTACACTTTTCCTGTGACTTTTTCACATACCAAGCGACGTTCTCGACTTGCCGAGTTGTGCAAATTTCTTAAGGAACGCTCCTCGGCAACTTACGGTGAGCTGGCCGACCACTTCGCCGTCTCGGAAATGACCATGCGGCGCGACGTAGGAATTCTGGCTTCAACCGGGCAGGT
>JASHTZ010000783.1 GCA_030040295.1 Terriglobia bacterium
GCGCCTCGGCGCGAAGAACGTGGTCACACTGAGGAAAAAACTGCACTGAGTCAATCTGTCCATGCCTGCCGAAGGGCCGCCGTTTGATCGATGGTTCTGAACTCCCGGTATGTTACAATTTCGCGTTTCAAATTCACTCAGAGGAATCATCCGTATGTCGCAGATTGATCTCATTCAAGGAAGACAAATTCTGGATTCGCGCGGCAATCCCACCGTGGAAGCGGATGTCGTGCTGCGCGACGGCTCGTTTGGCCGGGCGGCAGTGCCCTCCGGCGCATCGACAGGAGAGCACGAGGCGGTGGAGTTGCGCGACAATGACAAGCGGCGCTACCTCGGCAAGGGGGTGACCCAGGCTGTGGACAACATCAATACCGCAATCGCCGCGGACCTGGGCGGGCACGAGGCGGCCAACCAAACCGAAATCGATGAGCGCATGATCGCGCTCGATGGAACGCCCAACAAGGGCCGGCTGGGCGCGAACGCTATTCTGGCCGTGTCCATGGCGGCATGCCGGGCTTCGGCGCACTCCGCACACGTTCCCCTGTACCGCTATCTCGGCGGACTTCAGGCGCGCATTCTGCCCGTGCCCATGATGAACGTTCTGAACGGGGGCGTGCACGCGGACAACACTGTGGACTTTCAGGAATTCATGATCATGCCGGTGGGGGCGGAGAGCTTTGCCCAGGCGCTGCGCATGGGGGCGGAGACGTTTCACACACTCAAGAAGGTGCTGAAGGAGCGCGGCTATAACACCTCGGTGGGTGACGAAGGCGGATTCGCACCAAGCTTGAAATCAAACGTTGAGGCCGTGGAAGTGCTGCTCGAAGCGATTACCGATGCCGGATACTCACCCGGACACGACATATCCCTCGCCCTCGACCCGGCGTCAAGCGAAATGTTCCAGGACGGCAAATACGTCTTTTTCAAATCCGACAAATCGAAGAAGTCCTCGGAAGATATGGTAAAGCTCTATGCCGACTGGGTCCGTCAGTATCCCATTGTCAGCATCGAGGACGGCCTGGCACAGGACGATTGGGAGGGCTGGGCGGTGCTTACCAAAGAATTAGGCGGCAAAATCCAGCTCGTGGGCGACGACCTATTCGTCACCAACACGGACCGCCTGGAACGCGGCATCGAAGAGGGCACGGCGAATTCGATTTTGATCAAGCTGAACCAGATCGGCACCGTGACCGAGACTATTCGCGCCATCGAGCTCGGCCGGCGTCACGGCTATACCTCCGTCGTGTCGCATCGCTCCGGTGAAACGGAGGACGCATTCATTGCGGACTTCACCGTCGGGCTAGGGACGGGCCAAATCAAGACCGGCTCCGCCAGCCGCAGCGACCGCATCGCGAAATACAATCAGTTGCTGCGCATTGAGGAAGAGTTAGGCAGTGCCGCGGAATTCCCGGGCCGCGCGGCGCTGAAGTGCCAGCAGTAAAATCCGCATTGACAGTTTGGAGGCGACAGGATACTGTAGAGATTCATGATTCGCACCGTGACACACCATCGCCATCATCATTCGAGCCACCGGGCGGAGTGTCAGCGGGCGGATGCATAAGAACTCCAGAAATACCCGTAATCGGCCCGCTGACAAATGAGTTCAGCGGGCTTTTTAATTTTCAAGCAAGGAGACTCGTATGTTGCAGCCAAAATATCAGGATGACGGTCTCATCCCGGCCATCGTCCAGGACAGGCATTCCGGGAAAGTATTGATGCTGGGTTATATGAATGACGAGGCGCTCCGCAAGACCCTGGACTCGGGTTTTGTAACTTTCTACAGCCGGTCCCGCCGGAAATTGTGGACGAAAGGTGAATCCTCAGGACATCGGTTGGTGTTAAGAGAAGTTCGCGTGGATTGCGACGACGATGCCCTGCTTGTGCAAGCTGAATTGACGGGCCCGGGGTGTTGCCACATGGGATATCGCTCGTGCTTCTTCCGTAAGATCACTCCCGAGGGAGCGGAAATCATTCTCGACCGTGAGTTCGACCCCACCCGCGTTTACGGCGAGAAACATCCGGAGAGCCAGACATGAATGTGTTGAAATTGGGCATCCCCAAGGGAAGTTTGCAGGAAGCCTCGTTGCAGCTCTTTCGCCGCGCGGGGTACGAAATCAGCGTCAGCTCGCGCTCGTATTTCCCGGCGATTGACGACGAGGAAATCGAGTGCATGCTGATCCGCGCCCAGGAAATGGCCCGGTACGTCGAAGACGGCATTCTGGACGCCGGACTGACCGGCAAGGACTGGATTCTTGAAAACGGCTCCAAGGTCACCGAAGTGGCCGATCTGGTCTATGCCAAGCAGAGCTTCGGCAAAGTGCGCTGGGTTCTCGCCGTCCCTGAGAAATCGGCTTTTCAGAGCGTCAAGGATCTGGAAGGAAAGATTATTGCTACGGAATTGGTGGGAGTCACCAAGCAATATTTGGAGCGAAATGGTGTAAACGCCAAGGTGGAATTTTCCTGGGGTGCGACGGAAGTCAAGCCACCGGTGCTTGCTGACGCAATCGTTGAAGTCACCGAAACGGGCTCATCGCTGCGCGCCAACGGATTGCGCATCGTGGAAACCGTGATGGAGTCGAATACCAAGTTCATCGCTCATCCCGCAGCGTGGGCGGATTCCTGGAAGCGCCGCAAGATCGAGACACTCATCATGCTTCTCCAGGGAGCGATCGAAGCTGCGGGGAAAGTTGGCTTGATGCTCAACGTCCGCCGGGAAAACCTCGAAAGGGTGCTGGCGATTCTCCCCGCGCTCAAGCGCCCCACGGTTTCCGCACTGAGCGATTCGGATTGGGTGGCCGTCAACACGGTCATCGAAGAGAAAACTGTTCGGGAAATCATCCCTCGCCTTAAGGCCGCGGACGCGCAAGGGATTGTGGAATATCCCTTGAATAAAATTGTGGTGTAAGGACCGGCTGCCCGGCAAATTGGTGGCCGTAGACATTCAGATGCTGAACATCATTCGCAGCAGTGATACGAAATCGATAGGCAGGCTCTTGCGTGCGCGGACCTCCACCCTGACGGAGGCTGAGGCTGCGGTGCGGTCCATCGTTGAAAACGTTCGCCGCCGTGGCGATGTTGCCCTTCGGCAATACGCAAAGAGGTTTGACAAGCTCGACCTTCGCGCAACTGGCTTCACGGTGTCCCGGAAGGAAATTCGCCGTGCATATCGTCACGTTTCATCCGATTTTGTCCCTGCGGTGCGATTTGCGGCGGCAAACATCCGCAAGGCCGCACGCCACCAATTACCCCGTGCCTGGTCCTTTCCAACGCGGCCCGGGGTGAGCGTCGGCCAAATCCTTCGGCCGCTCGAGCGCGTGGCGTGCTACGTTCCCGGCGGGCGGTTTCCTTTGCCCTCCACCGTATTGATGAGCGTTATTCCTGCTCAGGAAGCCGGCGTGCGCGAAGTGATAGT
>JASHTZ010000784.1 GCA_030040295.1 Terriglobia bacterium
CAAACCACCACCTCCGAGCTTCCCAACAAGTTCTGCATGACGGTGCGCAGCCCGCTGGGCGTTTGCGGCCTCATCACGCCGTGGAATTTCCCCATGGCCATTCCCTCGTGGAAGATCATGCCGGCGCTGATCTGCGGGAACACCGCTGTGCTGAAGCCCGCCACCGACACGCCGCTTTCCGCCCACAACCTGGTGCAAATTCTGGAGGCAGCCGGCCTGCCGCGCGGCGTGGTGAATTTGGTGACAGGCTCGGGCAGCGAGGCGGGCGCTCCCCTGCTGCAACACAGCGACGTGCGCGCCGTCTCGTTCACTGGCTCAACGGAAATCGGCCGCGCGGTTTCGCAGGCCTGCGCGCCGGGCTTCAAGCACTGCTGCCTGGAGATGGGCGGCAAGAACGTCATCATGGTTTTGGATGACGCCAACCTGGAGCTTGCCGTCGAGGGCGCTCTGTGGGGCGGCTTTGGCACCACGGGCCAGCGCTGCACCGCGGCGAGCCGCGTGGTGGTGCAGAAGGGCGTCTACAATCGCTTCCTCGAGCGCTTCGTGGAGCGCGCCCGCACGTTGAAAGTCGGCAACGGGCTTGACCCTGCCGTGCAGGTAGGGCCGCTCATCAACGAAGCGCAGCGCCGCACCGTGGAGTCTTACGTCGAGATCGGAAAGAACGAAGGCGCCCCGTTGCTGTGCGGCGGCCGGTGCCTTGCCGGCGGCGAATACGACAAGGGCTGGTTCTACGCTCCCACCATCTTCGGAGATTGCGACGCTGCCATGCGCATCGCCCAGGAGGAGATCTTCGGCCCCGTCGTTTCCGTCATCCCCTGCAACGACCTCGACCACGCCATGGAGATTGGCAACGGCATCGCTTACGGCCTTTCATCCTCGCTCTATACCCGCAATGTCAACAACGCATTCACGGCAATGCGCGAGATGGAAACAGGCATCGTTTACGTCAACGCCCCCACCATCGGCGCGGAAACCCACCTGCCCTTCGGCGGAACCAAGCAAACCGGCAACGGCCACCGCGAAGCCGCCACTGCGGCGCTGGACTTCTACTCGGAGTGGAAGTCGATCTACGTGGATTACAGTGACAAGCTGCAGCGCGCCCAGATTGACACCTACTGAGGCTGAGCGAATATAGCGGCGACGTCGGACTGTAGCGGCGGTCTGCGACCGCCGTTTTCGACGCTCATAGAGCGCCGCTACAAGGGAGATCTTTCACAATATTCTGTTATCCTAACTAAAGCTAAACCTGAAGCCGCAGGTTGAGGAGCGCTTAGCGAGGGTTCGGGGGTGAGGAGACCTGCGAGGAGGGCGAACTGGCGGGGTCGCTCGCGGCGGCCGTCGATGCGGAGGCCGTGGGTGCCGAGGCGGTTGGAGCGGCGGCGGTTGGAGGGGCGGGAGCGGCCGCGCCCACCAGGCCGTGATCGAGCTCTGGAGGCAAGGGATGTGAGCCTAGCCCAAGCTTCATCAGGGCCTTGGCCTCGGGCAGCCCGGTGGCCGGGAAGCCGTGGTCCGTCTGGTAGCGCATCATGGCGTCGTGCGTGCGCGCGTCCCACTGCCCGTTGGCATCTCCCTGCAAATAGCCTTCGCGAATCAGCGCCTGCTGGATCTGTTCCACGCGTTCAGGCTCCAGGTGAAGGCGCGCCAGTCGCTGCTGCCCGTTCAGGGGCACGGGCCGGCGGTAACGCGCCGTGGAGGTTGAGTGCTGATACGTGTGCGAAGTGGAATGGTAAGTCGTGCGGACCGGCGTTTTTCCTTCGGCCGAGGCAGTGCGCACCGGCGTTTTCCGTTCGGCGGAAGCGGAGTGCGCCGGCAGATTGGTTCGGCGCTCTTCAGTTCGACGCTCAGGGGTCCGATTCTCAAGGGTTCGATGCTCGGAGGCTCGCGGCTCGGGGGCGCGGTGATCAGCGATTCGACGCTCCGGGGTTCCAGGTTTGGTTAAATGTGCAGTGGTCCGGGTGGCATTTTCGGAGTGGGAAGCCCGCTCAGCAGTCGCTGTCTTGCCGGCCGAAGGGTGCGCGGCGGTGCGAGTTGGAGCAGCCTCCCGATGTGTCGCGGCTGGATGGGCGGCGGGCTTCTGCGCGCTCCCGGCTGAGGAGCTTTGCTTGGCCAACAGGCCGCCCGTTGCCAGCCACGCTACCATGAGCGCGGCACAGAACATCCCAAGAGTTTTGTGACCAGACGGTTCCAAAACGTTTCCTTCCCCGATTTATGGCAGACGATCCGCCAGGAACAGCGTTGTGAAGCTGCGTCCATCGCGGCGAGCGATCAGCAGGACGACGTCCGAGCCGGACTTTAATTGCCCCAAGAGCTTGTTGAACTCCTCAACGGAGTCCACAGGATGGCGATTCACGCTCAGAATCACATCCCCGCGCTCCACCCCCAAATCGACGGCAAAACCGCTGACTTGCATGTTGGTCACCAGGACGCCCTGCTTGGCTTCCAGGTGAAGCTGCGTGGAGACTTCCTGGGCCTGGTCGGGGGTCAAATTCTTGACCGTCAAGCCCAGAACTCCCCCGCCCTCGGGCTCCGCCTCAGCATGGCCTTCATCCTGCTGGGCATCGGTATCACCCAGAATCTGATTGCGATCGGCCACTTCTACATCGGCCTCGGCGGTCTTTCCGTCGCGGAGGTAATCCACGTGGATTTTCTTGCCCACGTCGGTCTCCGAAACGATGCCCACCAGTTCGTCGCCGCTGTGCACCGGCTGGCCATTCACGCTCAGAATCACGTCGCCCACTTTCAGGCCGGCTTTGGACGCCGGGCTTCCCGGCTGAACCGTGTCAACGACAATTCCGTGGTCCGTGCCAAAGCTGCGCAGCAGGGCGGGCGGGGCCTGCGCCGTAAATTTCACGCCGATGGCGCCGCGCCTCACCGTGCCGCTGGTCACCAGCGCGTTGTAAACCTTGCGGGCGGTGTTGGAGGGAATGGCAAACCCCACGCCGTCATAACCGCCGCGGCGCGTGGCGATTGCGGTGTTGATTCCAATCACCTGCGCGCCCATGTTTACCAGCGGGCCCCCGCTATTCCCGGGGTTGATGGCCGCATCGGTTTGAATGAACCGCTTGAATTCGCCCTCCGTGCCGCCTTCAATGTCGCGCCCTTTGGCGCTGATGATTCCCGCCGTCACCGTGCCTTCCTGGCCAAAGGGGCTGCCGATGGCCAGAACCCAATCGCCCACACGCATGGAATCCGAGTCGCCCAATTCGGCGTAGTGCAGGGGTTTTTCGGCGTCAATCTTGATCACGGCGAGGTCCGTCCACTTGTCCGCGCCCACCACCCGGGCCTTGTATTTGGTGGTGTCATCGCCATGCAGATAGACGGTGATGCGGTCCACGGGTTTGTTCTCATCGCGCTCATCGCCGCCCTGCGTGATGAC
>JASHTZ010000785.1 GCA_030040295.1 Terriglobia bacterium
CCTGGGACGAGATTGTGGGCACTGTGGCCGGTGACGATACCATCTTCATCGCTACGCCCGGCTCGCGTCAGGCGGAAACCGTTCGAAAGAAAATCCAGGCGCTGGTGGCGACGTAAAATTCGGTTGTCGGCAGCCGGTTTTCGGTCGATTGTCGGATGCGAATGTGCGCCTCTTTGAAGGTCACACTACTGAGGAACAATTAATCGAAAACTGATTTCAAACAAGGAATTGAATTCAAACTCATGTCTACTTTCTCTCCAAATCAAATCAAGCGGGTGGTTTTGGCTTATTCCGGAGGGCTCGACACTTCCATCATTATTCCGTGGCTGCGTGAAAATTACGGGTGCGAAGTCATCGCCATGGTCGGCAACGTCGGCCAGGGCGATGATTATTCCGCCGTGCGCCGCAAGGCTCTGGCCAGCGGCGCCTCCAAAGTTTTCGTTGAGGACTTGCGCGAAGAATTTGTGACCGGCTATCTCTGGAAAGCCGTCAAGGCGGGCGCGGTTTACGAGGGAAAGTATCTGCTCGGAACCTCGCTGGCGCGGCCGGTGCTCGCGAAGGCGCAGGTGAGGGTGGCGCTCGCCCAGGGCGCGGACGCCGTGGCGCACGGCTGCACGGGGAAGGGAAACGACCAGGTGCGTTTCGAGCTTACCTACAAAGCGCTGGCTCCGCATCTGCGCGTCATCGCTCCCTGGCGCGAGTGGTCCATCAAATCGCGCGAGGACGCGCTTCAATACGCGCAGAAGCACGGCATTCCCGTGCCCGTCACCAGGAAGTCGCTTTACAGCCGCGACCAGAACCTCTGGCACCTGAGCCACGAGGGCGGGCCGCTGGAATCCAAACTCGGCGAGCCGCCCGAAGACGCGTGGAAACTCACCGTGAGCGCGGCAAAAGCGCCGAGCAAAGAAGGCACGGTGAGCATCGGCTTTGAAGCCGGAACGCCCGTGGCCGTAAACGGCAGGCGCATGAACCCCGTCAAGCTGATCGAAACACTGAATGAAATCGGCGGGCACTACGGCGTGGGCCGCACGGACCTCGTGGAAAATCGCCTGGTGGGCATCAAGTCGCACGGAGCATATGAAACGCCCGGCGGCACGTTAATTTACGCCGTGCACCATGAGCTTGAAGCTCTGTGCCTCGACCGCGAGACTCTTCATTACAAGCAGCAGATCGCCTTGCGCTACGCCGAGCTGGTGTATTACGGGCATTGGTTCACGCCTCTGCGCGAAGCGCTTGACAGTTTCGTTGAAACCACCCAGCGCAACGTGACCGGGAAGGTGACCCTGGGTCTTTATCGCGGCCACGTGAGAGTGCTTGACCGCGAGTCGCCCTATTCGCTCTACGACACCAGCATCGGCAGCTTCGTGATGGGCGCCGACTACGACCAGAAGGACGCGGCGGGTTTCATCAACATTCTGGGACTGCCGTTGCGCCTGGAAGCCGCCTTGCGCAAGAGAAGGGAAGGCGCGCCCGCGCGGAGGAAGAAAGGATGAAGCTCTGGGGCGGACGCTTCAGCGGCCGGCGCGACCCGCAGTTCGAAAAGTTCTCCGAGTCCTTTTCCCTCGATCAACGTTTCGTACTGTATGACCTGCGGGTGAACCTCGCCTACGTTCAGGCCCTGCGTGGTGCGCGCGTCCTCAAGCCCCGCGAGGCCGCCCTGCTTGCCGCCGGTCTGAATACGCTTGCCCGCAAGATTAATCGCCGGCCGAATTGGGCGAAAGGTCAGTCGGCCGAAGACGTTCACACCTGGGTGGAGGGCGAACTCGCGCGCATCGCCGGAAGTGTGGCAGGCAAACTGCGCACGGGCCGCAGCCGCAATGACCTGGTGGCCACTGAGATGCGCATGTACGCTAAGGACTCCGCACTTCACCTGATGCGTGCCCTTGCCGATCTCATGGAAGCGCTGCTTCACTTGGCGCGGGGGTATTCGAGCGCCATTCTGCCCGGTTACACGCACCTTCAGCCGGCGCAGCCCATTCTCTTTGCGCACTATCTGCTCGCCTACTTCGAAATGTTCAGCCGCGATTGCAGCCGCCTCGCGGATTGCCGGGCGCGCGCCGATGAGCTTCCCATGGGCGCGGGAGCTCTCGCGGGGACAACTTTCCCAATCGACCGCGAGCGTCTGGCAAAAGATCTCGGCTTTGCACGCGTCGCCGGCAACAGCCTGGACGTCACCTGTGACCGCGATCCGGCGGCAGAGCTGGTTTTCGCGTGTGCGTTGTGCATGGTGCATTTGAGCCGTCTGGCTGAAGACTTGATTATCTACTCCTCACCGGGATTCGGCTTCGTGGAGCTTGACGACGCTTATTCCACGGGAAGCAGCATCATGCCGCAGAAGAAAAATCCCGATTCCATGGAACTGATTCGCGGGCGCTCAGGCGCTGTGCTTGGGAATCTTGCCGGGCTGCTCGCGATCATGAAAGGATTACCCTCGGCCTACGATCGCGACCTTCAGGAGGACAAGGCCGCGATGTTCGCCGCCGTGGACACCACCCTCGGCGCGGTCGAAATCGCTGCACGTGTTGCCGCGACGCTGCGCATCCGCCCGGAACGCATGAAGGCCATGACCGAACTCGGGTTTCTCACCGCCACCGACCTGGCAGACGAGTTGGTGCGGCGCGGCGCGCCATTTTCAAGCGCGCACGAACAAGTCGGCAAGCTGGTTCAGCATTGCGCCGCGCTGGGCAAAACTTTCCGCCACCTCTCCGCGCAGGAAGCGTCGGAATTCGTTCCCGGCTGGGATTCTCATCTCTACGAAGTAGCCAAGTCGGTGGAACGCTCCGTCGCCCGCCGCGACGTGACCGGCGGCACTGCACCCAAACAAGTGGCGCGCCAGCTCGCCCGAGCGGAAAGGGAAGTTGCCCACCTGCGGGACGTACTCGGCAAAGTGGTAAAATGAGTCATGTCGTCGGACAATCACTTGCGCAATCTTTCCTGGGCGCACAGCTTGGTGGGGGAATGGTTCGTCCGCCGCTTCGGATCTCCAACCGAGCCGCAGGAGCAGGGCTGGCCGCACATTCTGGCGGGTCGGGACACACTCATCTCCGCGCCCACCGGCTCCGGCAAGACGCTCGCGGCATTTCTTGCCTGCATTGATCACCTGGTTCGCCGAGGCGTAGCCGGCGAATTGGCTGATTCCACCTCGGTCGTCTACGTCTCGCCGCTCAAGGCGCTGGGCAACGACATCCAGAAAAACCTCGAAGCACCACTTGCGGAAATCTCACAGCTAGCCTCACAGCGTGGATTATTGCTACCGCCGATCCGCACGGCGGTCCGCACCGGTGACACGCTCCCCGCCGAGCGCCGCGCCATGCTGAAGCGCCCGCCGCACATTCTGGTGACCACGCCTGAGTCCCTCTACATCCTGCTGACGGCGGAAAAGAGCCGGGAGTTCCTGGGCGACGTCGAGACGGTGATCGTGGATGAGATTCACGCCGTCGCCGATGACAAGCGCGGGTCGCACCTGGCGCTTTCACTCGAGCGACTGGAGCCGTTGGTCGTGGCGAAACGCGGCGCGCCGCCCGCGCGTGTCGGGCTCTCCGCCACGCAAAAGCCCATTGAGCTTGTCGGCCGATTCCTGGTAGGCGCGGGCAGGCCGGAGCCGGCGATCGTGAACGTTGGGCACAACCGCCCGCTTGATCTTGCCGTGGAGGTTCCCGGCCGCGAACTGGGACCGGTGGCGACGCATGAGATGTGGGACGAAATCTACGATCGTCTCGCGACGCTGGCACGGACGCACCGGTCAACTTTGGTGTTCGTCAATACGCGCCGACTGGCAGAACGCGTCGCGCACCATTTGGCGGAACGCCTGGGCGAGCAGGCCGTCGCCACACACCACGGCAGCCTGGCGCGCAAGCTGCGGCTGGAGGCCGAACGCAAATTGAAGTCGGGCGAAGCGCGGGTGCTGGTGGTCACGGCTTCGCTGGAACTGGGCATCGACATCGGCACAGTGGATTTGGTCTGCCAAATTGGAACGCCCCGCGCCATCGGCGTGGCGCTTCAGCGCATCGGCCGGTCGGGACACTGGCGCGGCGCGACACCCAAGGGCCGAATGTTTCCGCAATCGCGCGATGAGCTGGTTGAGTGCGCGGCCCTAGTGAAAGCCATCCGCGCGGGCGAGCTCGACCAGATTCAAATTCCCGAGGCGCCGCTCGATATTCTCGCCCAGCAGATCGTGGCCGCGTGCGCTTGCGAGGATTGGAATGAACAAGCTCTACTGGCGCTCGTGCGGCGCGCCTATCCATATCGCAATTTGAGCGCCGAGGATTTCGAATCGGTCATGGTGATGCTGGCGGAGGGCATCTCGGCGCGCCGGGGGCGATTTGGCGCTTATCTGCACCGCGACCGCGTGGGCGGGCGCGTTCATGCGCGGCGCGGCAGCCGCATCACGGCCATCACCAACGCCGGAGCAATTCCTCAGGCGGCGCTCTATTCCGTCGTCGCCCAGCCGGCAGGAGTAATGGTCGGCACAGTGGATGAGGATTTCGCCGTTGAGAGTTTAAGCGGCGACATCATGCTGCTGGGCAGCACATCGTGGAGAATTCGCCGCGTGGATAGCGCCGGCGGCCGCGTGCTGGTGGAGGACGCAAAAGGCGCGCCTCCCAATATTCCTTTCTGGCGGGGCGAAGCTCCGGCACGCACCGAAGAGCTTTCGCGGCAGGTTGCCGAGCTGCGCGAAAAGATTGAAGGCTTCATTGCCGCCGGTGAAAATTCTCAAGCCGTCGCGTGGCTGAAGGCGGAATGCGCGCTCGACGATTCCGGCGCGGAGCAACTGGTTGAATATCTCGCGGCGGGCCGCGCGCTGCTGGGCGCCGTGCCCACGCAAAAAACCATCATCGCCGAACGGTTCTTTGACGAAGCGGGTGGAATGCAACTGGTCATCCATGCGCCGTTCGGCGGCCGCATCAACAAGGCGTGGGGACTGGCGCTGCGCAAGCGCTTCTGCCGCTCGTTCAACTTCGAGCTGCAAGCCGCGGCCACCGAGGAAGGCATCAACATTTCCCTGGGCGAGCACCACAGCTTTCCGCTTGCCGACGTCTTCCACTTTCTTACCCCGAACTCCGTGCAGCCGGTGCTGGAGCAGGCGGCGCTGGCTTCGCCGCTCTTCGGCACGCGCTGGCGCTGGGACGCGACGCGCTCGCTCGCCCTGCCGCGCTTCCGCAGCGGCAGGAAAATGGCGCTGCAAGTTCAGCGCATGATGTCTGAGGATCTGCTCGCTGCGGTTTTCCCCGACGCCGCTGCCTGCCAGGAGAACATCCAGGGCGACATTCAAATTCCTGATCACCCGCTGGTGCGCGAGGTGATGAAGGATGTGCTGACTGAAGCGATGGACATTGACGGGCTTCGCCGCGTGCTGGCGGCAATCAGCGACGGCGGCATCCAGTGCATGAGCGTGGATACGCCGGTGCCCTCGCAATTTTGCCACGAGATTCTGAACGCCAATCCGTTCGCGTATCTCGATGATGCGCCGCTGGAAGAGCGGAGGGCGCGCGCCGTCTCCATGCGCCGAACTCTGCCGGAGGCGGTGCTCTCGGAAATCGGGCGCCTTGACCCGCAGGCCATTCGCCAGGTGCGGCAGGAATCGTGGCCGGACGTCCGCGATGCCGACGAACTTGCAGATACACTCCACACCTTTGTGGCGTTGCGCGAGGATTATTCGCCTGCGGGACTGGAAAGCACCGCCACGCGATGCGAAAAGTGGTTTGAGGAATTGGCGGCGACGGGCCGCGCGGCGCGAGCGGTGGCGAATGGCATTGCGCACTGGGTGCCCGCAACTCGCACGCTGGCCTTCAATGCAATCTTTCCCGGCGCCATCTTCATCAATCCGCCCGCTTCCGTTCACCAGCCTGTTGTTTCCCGCGAGGATGCGCTGCTGGAAATGGCGCGCGGCTGGATGTCGCACCTTGGCCCGACCACAGAAACAGCGCTGGCAGAGGTGCTCGGCCTGCCCAAGCCTGATGTTCAGCAGGCCTTGCTTCACCTCGAAGGTCAGGGGGCGATCCTTCGCGGGCAATACACGGGCGCAAGCGAAATCGAATGGTGCGACCGCCGCCTGTTGATGCGCATCCATCGCATGACGCTGGGAATACTGCGCCGCGAAATTCAACCCGTGGCGCCGGCGGACTTCATGCTCTGGCTGCTGCGTTGGCAGCACGTGGAGCAGAGAACGCATCTCCTCGCCGAGCGCGGGACGCTGGAGATCATCCGCCAGTTGCAGGGCTTCGAAGCGCCCGCCAGCGCCTGGGAGTCGCAGATTCTGGCGCGCCGAATCGCGGGTTACGATCCGCAGGTGCTCGATCATCTTTGCCTGGCGGGCGCAGTGGGTTGGGGCCGCCTGTCACCGCACCCGGCATTGTCAAATCCGGAAAGCGCCGAAGCGCATCCTGCGCGGCGCGTGACGCCGACGAGCGCCGTTCCCATAACCTTCTTTGTCCGCGAAGAATCCGAGTGGATGGTGTCGCGCGCCGCGGAGACGCGGCAGTCGCTCGCTGGCCTCAGCCCTGTGGCTCGCGATGCCCACACCTATCTGCGCGGGCGGGGAGCATCGTTCTTTGCGGACATCGTGCGCGGCACTGGCCGCCTGAAGTCCGAAATCGAGATGGCGCTCTGGGAATTGGTTTCGGCCGGCCTCGTTACGGCGGATGGATTTGATAACCTGCGGGCGTTCCTCGATCCCAAGCGTCGTGCTGGCCAGGGACGCGGCAAAACTGCTCGCCCCAGGAATAGCGCCGGCCGTTGGACGCTGCTCTTTGCGGAAGAGGCGACGGATCGCCCCGCCGCCATTGAGGCCGCGGCGCAGGTCCTTCTGAATCGTTACGGCGTGGTGTTCCGCGAATTGCTGGCGCGCGAAAGCCTGCCGTTTCCATGGCGGGAATTGCTGGCGACATTCAGGCGATTCGAAGATCGAGGCGAAGTGCGCGGCGGGCGCTTCGTAGACGGCTTCATCGGCGAGCAATTCGCACTACCCATGGCCGTGGAATCGCTGCGGGCGGCACGCCGGGCGCCCCCCGCCGGCGAGCCGGTGACGGTATTCGCTGCCGATCCGCTTAATCTCGTGGGGATCATCGTCCCCGGCGAGCGCGTTCCGGCAAACTCCGGGCAGTTGATCACCTATCGCGACGGCGTGCCCGTTCACGAAGTCGAAAGGCCACTCGCTTTAGCTCATGCCGGCTGGAAGCAATGACCCGCTTCTAAACTTTCCCATACACCGGTCCATAATTCGCGCAGGCGCGATAGTCGGCGGCTTCGGGGTCGGCGGTACCGAAGTGCGTCCAGGCGCTGGGGCGGAAGATTCGTTCTTCGCTCACGTTGTGCATGCACACGGGGATGCGCAGCATAGACGCCAGCGTGAGCAATTGGTGTCCGATGTGCCCGTAAGAAATCGAGCCGTGGTTCGCGCCCCAGTTGTTCATGACGGAGTAAACGTCGCGGAACGGGCCCTTGCCGGTGAGCGTTGGCGCAAACCATGTGGTGGGCCAGGTGGGGTTCGTGCGCTCATCGAGAATTTTGTGGACTTTGGCGGGCAGCTCCACGGTGTAACCTTCCACCAGTTGCAGTGCCGGCCCCAGGCCCGCGATCCAATTAATTCGCGCCATGGTGGCCGGGAATTCGCAGCAGGTGAGGAATTGCGATGACCATCCGCCGCCGCGGAAGTATTCGAGCATCGCCGGGCCCCACTGCGTGGCTTCAAGGCAGGCCTCGACTTCCTCGACGGTAACTTCCCAGAAGGGCTTCATCACGGACTTGCCGTCGCGGGTCATTCGCCCGGTGGCATCGAGCGTGGCGGCTCCCGAATTGATCAGGTGCAGAATTCCGCCGCTGGCTTTCCCGGTCAGCTTGTGGCCGGCTACGCGCTTCACCGCCGCCGGACTCCAGTAAGTGCGCACGTCAGCGAAAATCTGCGCCGTATCGGTGAGCAGATGCCCCATCAGCATCGTGGCGCCGTTGAGGGAATCGTTCTCCGTGGCGAAGACGTAGGGCTCGCGGATGCCGTTCCAGTCGAAGGAAGAATTGAGAATGGCTTCCATGAAGTCGCCGTTGGGAAAATGATCGGTCCATTGGCGCTGGCCCTGGAATCCGCCCACGATGGCGTTGCGGCCCATCGCTTCCTCCCCGTAACCCATTTTGGCAAGCCGCGGGTTGCCCACCATCAGGTCGCGCGCGATGAGCGTCATTTTCACCGACGTCACCCAGTCGGCGTCTTTGGCCTCCCGAGATTTCTGGAGTTTCTCGGGGTTCCAATCCTTGCCCTCGTGGCACCAGGCTTTCACCCACTCCATGGCGCGGTCAAATTCCTTGGCGTCGTAGATTTTCTCTTCGATGCGCCGCACGAACTCCGACATGTCGACGCACTCAGTGCGGATGCCGAGATAATTCTGGAAGAAGTCGGGATTCACCATTGAGCCGGCAATTCCCATGGAGACCGTGCCCAGCGACAGGTAGGATTTGCCACGCATCTCCGCCATCGCGAGACCGGCCTTGGCGAATTGCCGCAGCTTCTCCTGCACGTCGGGCGGAATGGACGCGTCGGTTGAGTCCTGCACATCCTGGCCATAGATGCTGAAGGCGGGCAGGCCTTTCTGGTTGTGCCCGGCGAGCACGGCGGCGAGATAGACAGCGCCGGGACGCTCCGTGCCGTTAAATCCCCAGACGGCCTTGGGAACCAGCGGATCCATATCCATGGTTTCCGACCCGTAGCACCAGCAGGGCGAAACCGTGAGCGACACGCCCACGCCCGCGCGCGCGAATTTCTCCGCGCAGTCAGCCGCTTCCGCCACGCCGCCGATGCACGAGTCGGCGATCACGCATTCCACCGGCAGGCCGTTCGAATGTCGCAGACTTTTCTTCAGGAAATCCGCAGCGGCTTTCGCCATGCCCATGGTTTGCTTCTCGAGCGACTCGCGCACGCCCTTGCGGCGACCGTCAATTGCCGGTCGAATTCCGATTTTGGGCAATGCACCGCGCAGCCGCTTTTGTGGCTTGTTCATTTTGAACTCACTGGTTGTTGCCATGCTGGTTCGCCCCCTCCAAAGGGAGCATCATTGTAACGCAAAGCGGAATTTTTGCACCGGGGTTATCGATTACAGGGATCGGAGCGCGGTGGAAATGGGCCGCGAAGCCGCAGGGATCACCGGGAGCAATCCGCTCGCCACGCCCATGCCGAGCGCGAAGATGATTCCCCCCTACCGGCAAATCAGGCGTGATGCGAAAGGCGAAGGCCATGTGCGAAGATGGGCGTTGCGGCCAAGAGAAAATCGGCGATGGATTGGGTAGCGTCCGGGCGATCGTGGTACGGCCATCCCAAAGCGTGAAAAATAAACAATCTCACGCAAAGGCGCAAAGTCACCCAGGGGAGAGACCCTTTGATTGCTTAGCGATGTTTTGCGCCTTGGCGTCTTGGCGTGAGGTGTTTTTCTTTTGAGCGGATACTTTACGCCTTGACTACCACCGACCGGAATGTGCGAAGGTTCGCACCACCAGCACGAGCAGCACTGCGCCCACCGTGGCCGCGGCCAGGCTGCCGATAAAGCCGAGAATGCTAATTCCCAGGAGCCCGAAGATCCAACCTCCAATGACTGCCCCAATCAGGCCCAGAAACAGGTCGGCGATAATTCCGAAGCCGCCGCCACGCGTGATCTTGCCGCTGAGCCAGCCGGCGATCAGTCCGATGATGATCCACCCGAGAATCGTAAAATGCATTGTTAGCTCCATGTCTTCGTCTAAGCCCCCGCGGGCATGAGCAGGTAACCCACCACGCTGCGAGCATTGATCTGCGTGATCACCAGGCTATAGGGATGACTGGCGTCCTTGGGAAAAAGTTCGAGAGATTCCTGCACGCCGAGGTTATCGAGCCAGAGCTTTTGTCCATTAGCCGCCATCGTGACGTACCCACGAAAGCGCTGATTTTTTACATTGGTTCTCAGGACGGTGAGGGCAACTCCCGGAGCGAGCTGCGAAGGTGAGTTTCGGGTAGCTTCAAAGTTCACCTTTTCGCGCTGGAGCTTTTGACTCAGGTCACGCAAGTTGGTGCGCTGCTGGCCAACCTCTTCGTTGACGTTGACGAGGCTGCGGGCATTTTCGTCACGTGCGTTGCTCAATTCGGCTTGCAGGGCGGCTACCTCCGTTTCAAGCTTTTGGTTCAGTTGCGCCACGCTCGCACGATCTGCGTTCTGGTTTTGTTCGATCTGGTTCAATCGTGAATCCACTGCCTGGTTCCTTTGATCCATTTCACTGTGCAGGCGGGTTTCAAGATCCCGGGTCTGGCGGCGTGCATATTGCAAGGTTGAATTGACCTTGCCGTCGAGAGCGACGAGATGGGCAGACATCTGGTTCCAGTCGGCCGTCAGGCTGCGAACTTTGGCTTCCGCGTCTCCCATGCGGCTCCCCAGGGTATCTATGGAGTGGAACATGCCGGGCAGTTGCGCAATCGAAATGTTCTGGCTGCGCAAAGCGTAGTAGCTGTAGGTCAAGGCGCCGATAAATGCCGCCCACAAGACTATTAATACCACCCACAGCGCACCGGTGTGGTGAGTGTGTGGAGGGGTGGACGGAGTATTTTCCTCCGCCCCAAAGAGGGACATTCCACCGCCGTGCCAGCCCTTACTCGCTTCGTCAGAAGGCGGCGCGAGCGGTATTTCGCGCCTTTCAGGTTGCCCGGGGGGCGGTTCGTCGGCTGCAACCTGTTCGAACTCCTCCGGCTTAGCTTCGGGCGCCGCGGCCTGGGACTTCGTTACTTCTTTTTCCTGTCCTTCTTGTTCCTGATTTCCCTTCGCAGTTTCCTCCTGCGGCTTTTCTTCATCTTTTTTTTTGTGAGGGCTATCATCCGGCGGACCGCCACCGATTGCCCCGAACTGTCCTAAATTCCCGAAAACGCTCATCAATTCACCTCCGTCATCGAAATCGTCCGACGGCTTCCGTGAAGCTCACAGTCCGGCCTCAGTCGTGGAAGTCCACACTTCGGGGAGCAAGGAATCTGCCAAAGGTTTTTGGCGGGTCGGAACGCCGGAAATCAAGCACTTAGGCTTGGAGCGGCCAGTCTGCGTAGCACCCTATTTTCCCGCGTCGGTGGAAGGAATTACACGGTCATTCCGCGTCCTAATTCTGGCAATCTACAGACGCCATGGCCTATAATTGCCCATGGGAGTGAGAGCGAAGTTGTGGCGACTGGATTAGTAGGGTGCTCGAGTTATGGCAGGTTGGCTGCGCTCAATTCGATTGAGCCTTCCGCCGCGCCGCCCGACCGCAACCTATGCCTGAGATCTCGCGATTCCTCGGTATCGTCATCGGTATCTTCTACAGCGAGCATGGGGTGCCACACTTTCATGCGGCTTATGGCGGGTACGAAATCTCTGTCGAGGTAGAGTCGGGTGAGATTCACGGCCAATTTCCACCCAGGGCTTTGCGGCTCGTGCTGGAATGGGCAAGTCTCCACCGCGAGGAGTTGATGGAAAATTGGAAACTTGCGCGGCAGGGGCAACCTCTCCGGCGCATTGCCCCATTGGAGTGAGAATCATGAATTATCACATTATCGAGGCGCGTTACGTGGCCCGCCACGTCGTCTGGCTCCGCTTTCACGATGGAACCAGCGGAGAAATAGACCTCGCGCAGGCTCTCCGTGGGCCTATCTTCGAACCACTGTGCGATCCCGTTGTCTTCAGCCAATTCCGAATTCATCCTGAGTTTCACACGCTGGTGTGGCCGAATGGGGCCGACTTCGCCCCCGAGTTCTTGCACGATAATCTGCGCGTCACCGTTTAAAGGCAGGGCCGCATTTAGGGCTCGGGCGTGCCTGCACTTGTGGAAGCTTGGGACTTTTACAGCCCTTTTTCCGCCAGTTCGAACGCGCGCAGGAGGGCGCGGGCTTTGTTCTGGCACTCTTCGTATTCGCGCGCGGGGATGGAGTCGGCCACGATGCCGGCGCCGGCTTGCAGGTAGGCGATCTTGTTCTTGACGATCACGGTGCGGATGACGATGCAGGAGTTGAGCCTTCCAGAAAAATCGAGATAGAGCACAGATCCCCCGTAAATCCCGCGCCGAGTGGGCTCGAGCTCATCGATGATCTCCATGGCGCGAACCTTGGGCGCTCCCGTCAGCGTCCCGGTGGGGAAACAGGCCGCAAGCGCCGCGTAGCTGTCTGCATCCCGGCGCAGGCGGCCGGTGATTTGCGAAACCATGTGCATCACGTGCGAGTAGCGCTCGACGAACATGACGTCGCGGGGCTTCACGCTCGAGAATTCCGAGACGCGGCCCAAGTCATTGCGGCCAAGATCCACCAGCATGATGTGTTCGGCTCGCTCCTTGGCGTCGGAGCGGAGTTCCTCCTCCAGCCCCTTGTCCTCCTCTTCCGTCTTGCCGCGCGGGCGCGTCCCCGCGATGGGCCGGTATTCCACGTCCCGGCCCGCCACCTTCACCAGCATTTCCGGTGACGAACCCAGCACCGTCGATTCCCCCATGCGCAGGTAAAACATGTAAGGCGAAGGATTGACGGCGCGCAGGGCGCGGTAAACGTCGAACGCCGGTACACGCAGGGGAACCTCCATGCGTTGCGAAAGCACCACCTGGAAAATATCGCCCGCGCGAATGTATTCCATCGAGCGCTCCACCATCGCCTCGTAGCGCTCGCGAGTCATGTTGGAGCGCACCCGCAGCCGCCCCGCCGGAGGATGACCGCTCACCATCTGGAGCGGGTGG
>JASHTZ010000786.1 GCA_030040295.1 Terriglobia bacterium
AGACATGATCTTTATCCCCGTTGAGACCTCCGGCGAAGGCGATGTGAATGCTCACAGCCGCGTGCAGATGGCTCTGGGTGAAGCGAAGGTTCGCGCCAAGAACGAAATCAAGCGTGTTCTGGATGAAACCGGCACGACGCTTGAGGATGTCCGGGCCTTCGTTCAGGAACACCCTGAGATGCAGCAGCCCATGTACAAATACGGCCACAAGAAGGGCGTGGTGGGCGTGGCGGCAAATTTTGTTCTCCATGCCGCGCAGCGGATGAAGGCGGAAAGCCGTGAGGTGGTGGCGGTTTAAGCTAAGTTCACGAAGAATGCGGGTGCTTGAGAGATGAATGGCCGGGCGACTCCGGCCCAACCTGAACCGCTGAAGGAGCATCGTGATGCCTGAAGCAGATCCCAAAAACTTGATCGTCGGCCTGGACGTCGGGTCGACCACGGTCAAATCCGTAGTGGTAGACGCTCTAACCGATCAGATTCTCTGGAGCGACTATCAGCGGCATGACACCAAGCAGCCGGAGAAGTGTTTGGAATTTCTGAAGCGGATGGAAGCGGACACGGGCATCAAGGCCGGTGAAAGCCGCGTCTTCGTCACGGGCAGCGGCGGCGGACCGGTGGGCAGCCATATTGGCGCCAAATTCGTGCAGGAAGTGAACGCCGTTTCGCTTGCCGTCGAGAAGCTCTATCCCGATTGCGGATCGGTGGTGGAACTGGGCGGCCAGGATGCCAAGATCATTATCTTCAAGGAAGACCCGGAGACAGGCCGCAAAAAGAAAATCCCTTCCATGAACGACAAGTGCGCGGGTGGAACGGGCGCGGTGATCGACAAGATCAACGCTAAGCTGCGAATCCCCGCCGAAGATCTCTGCAAGATGGGATATCTTGGACTGAAACTTCATCCGGTGGCAGGGAAGTGCGGCGTGTTCGCCGAGACCGACATCAATGGTCTGCAAAAGAGCGGCGTTCCGCCGGCCGAACTGATGGCTTCACTGTTTGAGGCGATCATCCAGCAGAACCTCGCCGTGCTGACGCGTGGCAACACGCTGCGTCCCACGGTGCTCCTCCTCGGCGGACCGAATACTTACATTAAGGGCATGCAGGACTGCTGGAAATTCAACATTCCAAAGGTTTGGGAAGAGCGCAATTTCCCCTTGCCGGAAGGCAAGGATCCCAAGGACCTTATCAAAGTTCCCGACAATGCTCAGTATTTCGCCGCGCTTGGTTGCGTGCGGTTCGCCCTGGACGAAGACGCGAACGTGGGCATCTACAAGGGCTACGAAAAGCTCGAGTGGTACATCAACGTCGGCCGCCTGGAAGAGAAACAGAAGAAGGGCGGAAGCGGACTCTATAAAACCGAGGGCGAACTCTCTGCCTTCAAGGACCGTTACAAAGCCCACAAGTTTGTGCCACGCACTTTCCAGCCGGGCGAGCACGTTCAGGCTTTCATGGGAATCGATGGCGGCTCCACATCCACCAAAGCCGTTCTGGTAAGTCAGGAAGGCGAAGTGATGGTGAAGTGTTATCAGCTTTCCAAGGGCAATCCCCTGGAAGACACCATGGAAATGTTCGCCAATCTGAGGAAACAGGTGGAATCGCAAGGGGCTACCCTGGAGCTTCTGGGCGTAGGATCCACAGGTTACGCCAAGGACATTTTGAAAGAGGTGCTGAATGCCGACGTGGCCTTGGTCGAGACCGTTGCGCACACGCAGGCCGCCCTGCACTTTTATCCGAACGCGGACGTCATCTGCGACGTGGGCGGCCAGGACATCAAGCTCATTATTCTGCAAGACGGCCGCGTGAAGGATTTCAAGCTGAACACGCAGTGTTCGGCCGGAAACGGCTATTTCCTCCAATCCACATGCGTGGGTTTTGGCCACGACGTCATGAAGTACGCCGACCTGGCCTTCAGCGCCAAGGCGATGCCCATGTTTGGCTATGGCTGCGCGGTCTTCATGCAATCGGACATTGTTGATTTCCAGCGCCAGGGGTGGAAGCCCGAGGAAATCATGGCGGGGCTGGCCAACGTGCTGCCGAAGAACATCTGGCTGTATGTTTCGCAGATCCCGAACCTCGCATCCCTCGGCAACACCTTTGTGCTGCAAGGTGGAACTCAGCACAATCTGGCAGCGGTAAAGTCGCAGGTGGATTTCATCGAATCCCGCTTCAAGGACAAGGGCTCCAAGCCCAACGTCATTGTGCACGAGCATTGCGGCGAGGCCGGCGCCATTGGCGCGGCCATCGAAGCGCGGCGGCTCTACAACAATGGTCATCGCACCAGCTTCATCGGCTTCGAAGCCGTCGAGAAAATCACCTACGTCACCCATCGGAATGAGAACACGCGGTGCTACTTCTGCAAGAACAAGTGCATGCGCACCTTCATTGACGTGCAAATCGCGGGCTCGGACGAATCGTGGAAGAAATCCAAGATTGCCATACTGCCCGGCGTCAAGCGGTTGATTGTTGGGAACAGTTGCGAAAAGGGCCTTGTGGAAGACGTGGCCGATATGCGTGAAATCAAGAAAGGCCTGGACGCCGCGAAGAAAGAAAATCCCAATATGGTGGAAGTGGCGGCCAAGGCGGCATTCAAGTCTTACGCGCCGCCGGCCGTCGCCGACCCGCTGCCCAAGTATGCCTTAACCGCCAAACAAAAGAAGCGCGCCGAGCTGATGAAGAAGCGCGCCAGCCTGCGCATCGGCATCCCGCGAATCCTTAATATGTATTCGGTGAATCCGATCTTCAGTGCCTACTTTGAAGCGCTGGGAATTCCCGCGGAAAACCTCATCTACTCCGACTACACCAGCGAGCAACTTTACAAAGAGGGCGCCAAGCGGGGCGCCATCGACCCCTGCTTCCCCTCGAAAGTCGGCATCCCCCACGTGCACAATATGCTCTACGTGCACCACAAGAAGAAGCCGCTCGACATTATTTTCTGCCCCATGATCGATGACTTGCCGAGCGACATGAATTTCGCGCAATCGCACCGCTCCTGCCCAACCGTCGCGGCAACGCCCGAAGCCGTCAAAGCTGCTTTCACCAAGGAAGGGGACATCTTCAAGGAGAGCAACCTCCTTTTCCTCGATACCTTCGTCAACCCCGGCAATCCGGTGCTGCTGACGAAGCAGTTGTACGACCAGTTTGTGGACATTCT
>JASHTZ010000787.1 GCA_030040295.1 Terriglobia bacterium
TCGAGATGAATACCCGCTTGCAGGTGGAGCATCCGGTTACCGAGCTCGTGACCGGCATCGACATGGTGAAGGAGCAGATTCGCATTGCCGCGGGAGATGTTCTGTCGCTGCGGCAGGAAGAAGTGCGCATGCGCGGCGCGGCCATCGAATGCCGCATCTATGCCGAAGATCCGGCCAATAACTTTTTCCCCTCGCCCGGCCTCATCATGCGTTTGCACCCGCCCTCGGGGCCGGGAATCCGCCGCGACAGCGGAGTGTACGAAGGCTGGCGGGTACCGCTTGAATACGATCCTCTGCTCTCGAAGCTCGCGGTGTGGGCGGAGGACCGCGGCCAGGCGATCGCGCGAATGCGCCGGGCGCTGGGTGAATACGAGATCCAGGGCATTCGCACGAATATTCCTTTCTTCCGGCGCGTGCTGGAGCATCCCGATTTTGTGGCGGGACGGCTGGACACGGGATTCATCGACCGCATGCTGGCTTCCGGGTTAATGGAGGAAGAGCCGACGCTGGAAGAAGAGGAACAGGTGGCGTTGCTGGCGGCCTTGCTGCACATGGAACAAGACTTCGCCGGGACGCCTGTTCACGCTGCCTCGAACCACAAATGGAAACAAGCGGGCCGCCAAGCCCTTCTTCACCAGCGCCCCTCGCGGGCGAGATGGAGGGCTCAATGATTTTGCACGCCAGGCTGCATTGCGGGCCGCGAACCGTGGACCACGACGTAGAATTACAGCCGGCTGAAGATGCCAATGGATCGCGGCAATTTCGCATCGGCAACCGAAGCGTGGAAGCGCAATGCGAGGTCATCGCTCCAGGTGAATACTCGTTCCTGATCGAAGGCCGCTCCTATGGCGCCTCCGTTGCGAAGCGCGTGGGCGATCCGCCCGGCCCCGGAGGACCTTACGTGGTCAACGCCGGACGGCGGGAATACCTGGTGGAATTACGCGATCCGCGGCAGTGGCGGCGCAGGGGTTCGTCACTCGAAGCGGAGGGCCCGCAGGAAATTACCGCGCCCATGCCGGGAAAAATCGTGAGAGTCCTGGTGATGGAGGGCCAGGAGGTGAAGCGGAATCAGGGGCTGCTGGTGATCGAAGCGATGAAGATGCAGAACGAATTGCGGGCGCCGCGCGCCGGGCGCGTCGAGCGTGTCTACATGGCGGAAGGCCGCGGAGTGGAAAGCGGCGCACCGCTCGTGCTGCTAGTATGAAGGCGGGACTCCTGGAAGGGCGGGGCTTCACAGGCTGCGGAAAAACTCTTTTTGGAGCCCCCAAAACTGCCAATTCGCAAGTGGTCGAACGAAGATTCAACAACTTGCGAGCCCGGAATCCGCGAATCAGGGGCCGTTAAGAGAGTTTTCCGCAGCCTGTGAAGCCCTTCCGTCGCCCTCCAAATAAGAACGCTTACTTCTGGAGGCAAGTAGAAGTACGTACTAGTCCTGACTTATCCGGCAGGATTCGGAACGCCGCCGGCCTTCACCACCTCTTCCGCAAGGTGATTGACCACTTTGGAGCGGTTGCGCAGCATTTCGATGTATGCGGCTTTGAGCAGTTGTTCCTTCTCGTTGCGCAGGGTTTGGCGGATGGCGCTCTGCACGCGCAGGTCGGAAAGGGTGTGCTGTCCGGCTTCCTCCACCCCGAGGAGCTTGAAGATGTGGAAGCCGATGTTGGAGCGGATGATGTTGGAAATTTGTCCGACCTTCAGCGAATTCACCACCTGCTTGAGAGCGGGGTTAAGCCCCGAGGCGGGAATGAAGCCCATGTCACCGCCCCCGGCTGCGGTGCTGGGGTCCTCGGAGTATTCCTGCGCCACTGTGGCGAAATCCTCGCCGTGCATCAGACCCTCGTAGAGCGCTTGGATTTTGTGCTCGGCGGCAGCGGGAGTTTTGGCATCGTCGTTCTTAAGATTACGCACTTCTGCGTCAGCCTTGGGCGTCACCTGAATCTGGGCGATATGATAAGTGGTTTCGGCGACATTGAAGTTCGCCTTGTTCTTTTCGTAGTAGGAGGCAATTTCAGCGTCTGAAACATTTATATGCGAAATAATATCTTTATTAATCAGCTTCGTGAGGATGAGGTTTTCTCGAACTTCTTTGCGCAAGCCGTCGTTGTCCAGGCCCTGCTCCTGGAGCTTCTTCTGAAACTCCTCGGGAGAATAGGGGCTCTTGAGTTCGCCCACTTTGGCGTCAATCTCCGCTTCTGAAGCTGTGATGCGGGAGTGGGAGGCGTGAATAACCAGGATCTGATTGTTGATGAGTTCGTTCAAAATATTGAGCTTGAAGCTGAGCGCCTCTTCGGGGGTAACGGCGTCATTGCTCTGGGTAGCGCGGCCGCGATAGAGCCGCTCCACCTGCTCGCGGTAGATGGGTTGGTCGTCGACCTCCGCCCAGACTTCCTGCCCGGTCGCGGCTTTGCGGTTACCGCATGCCGGCGACACGATGAGGCCCGCCAGCAGCGCCAGCGCGGCCGCAGCCATATATCTCTGTAAGCGTGTAAGTTTGCTCATTTGGTCATTGTACTCCGGCGGCCCTTACGCCGTGGGCAAAATCGCGGGCGTCTGGTAGAATTGAGATTTGGAATAACTCAACTTTGGCATTGAGAAGAGGAGTGCTTATGGCTCGCGTCTGCGACCTTTGCGGAAAAGGTCCCCAATATGGAAATCGCATCAGTCACGCGCATAACGTCTCGAGGCGCCGCTGGAACCCCAACCTTCGTCGGGTTCACGCGATGGTGGATGGCGTGCGAAGGAGAATCTACGCTTGCGCGTCGTGCCTTCGCTCGGGGAAAGTCATCAAGGTCAGCTAAAAAGTTGCCTGTTCACACCGCTCAATCTGAAGATGGGGGCGTGAATCCGGTCTGGCCCCTACCCCTCGACTTCGGCGATGAGGTCAATCTCCACGGACACATTGCGCGGCAGGCGCGCCACTGCTACTGTGGCGCGCGCCGGCGGGCAGTCACCGAAGAAGCGCGCATAAACTTCATTCATCATCGTGAAGTCGGCCATGTCGCGGAGGTACACTGTCGTCTTTAAGACCTGCGCGAAGCTCGAGCCCGCAGCCTCCAGAATCGCCGATAGATTCTGCAGCACACGCGCAGTCTGCACGGCAGCATCGCCTTCGACAATCTGGCCGGTTGCCGGGTCCAAGGGGATCTGTCCGGAGACGAAAACCAGGTTTCCGGATCGAATGGCTTGAGAATAGGGGCCGATGGCAGCGGGTGCCGAAGGGGTGGAAATAGCCTGTTTGCTCAAATGGTCCTCCCGATGGGGCAATGGATGACTAGGGCTGCATGACGCGTTCGACCTGGTAGACTCCTTCGATTTTGCGCAGCGAGGAGATGATTTTCTCCATGTGCTCAATGTCCACAATGTCGACGGTGACATCGATATTGGCGCGCTTCGAGCCGGTGCGGGCCTCAATGTTCTGGATGTTGGAGTGCACGCCGGCGATAACCGAGGTGACTTCCGCCAGCATGCCCTGGCGATCTTCGGTGAACAGCGCCAGCTTGACCGGATAAAGCGTGTACTTGGGTCCTTGCCACTCGACGTCGATCCGGCGGTCGGCATCGTAAAGCAGATTCTGGACGTTGGAGCAATGCTTGGCGTGCACGGCAATGCCCTTGCCGCGCGTGATGTAGCCAATGATTTCCTCGCCGCGCACGGGGTTGCAGCACTTGGCGCGATACACCATCAGGTCATCGTGCCCGTCCACCTGGATGGCGGCGTCGGAAGCCACGCCCAGTGCGCGCTTGACGGAGGTGGCCAGGCGCGAGACCTGCACGGGCTCAAGCTTGGCGGCGGGAGTGAGCTTGGCAAGCACCTGGCGCGCCACGAACTTGCCGTAACCGATGCTGGCATAGAGGTCTTCGGCGGAGGCGCCACCGTATTCGCGCGCTACACGAAGGTAGTCCTCGGCGGTCAGCTTCTTTAAGGAGACGGCGTACTTGCGCGCCTCTCTTTCCAGCAGCCGCTTGCCGATTTCGAGTGCCTGCTGCCGCTGCTCAATCTTGATCCAGTGCTTGATTTTGTCGCGCGCGCGCGAAGTGTTCACCATGCCCAGCCAGTCGCGGCTGGGAGTGTGGTTTGGCTGGGTGACGATCTCCACGATGTCGCCGTTCCGCAGGCGATATTTGAGCGGCATGATGCGGCCATTCACCTTGGCGCCCACGCAGCGGTGGCCCACCTCCGTGTGAATAGCATAGGCGAAGTCGATGGGGGTGGCGTCGCGCGGCAAAACGATAACCTTGCCTTTGGGAGTGAAGGTGTAAACCTCTTCCGGGTAAAGGTCGATCTTCAAGGTGGAGAGAAACTCGCCGGGGTCGCGCATTTCCTGCTGCCATTCCACCAGGTGGCGAAGCCAGGCGAAACGCTCCTCGTCTTGCTGGGTGAGCGTGCGGCCATCCTTGTACTTCCAATGCGCGGCGATGCCTTCCTCGGCGATGCGGTGCATCTCCTCCGTGCGAATCTGAACTTCAAAAGGCTGGCCTTGGGGGCCGATGACCGAAGTATGGAGTGACTGATACAGGTTGGGGCGTGGAATGGCGATGAAGTCCTTGATGCGGCCGGGCACGGGCCGCCAGGTGTTGTGAATGATCCCCAGAGCGGCGTAGCAGTTCTTGACGTTGTCGGTGATGATGCGCACGGCGAGGAGGTCATACACCTGTTCGATGGGAATGCCCTGGCGGCGCAGCTTCATCCAGATGCTGTAGAGCCGCTTGATGCGGCCTTCGACGCGCGCCGGAATGTTGGTTTCCTTCATTTTTGCTTCCACCAGCTTCCGAACTTCCACCAGGAATTCGTCACTTACCTTGCGCCGGCTTTCTATCGTGCGCTTGAGTTCCTCAAAAGCCTCGGGTTCAAGGTGACGGAACGCCAGGTCTTCCAGCTCGCCGCGAATCTTGCCCATACCCAGGCGGTGGGCGATGGGCGCGTAGATTTCCAGCGTCTCGCGCGCCATGCGCTCGCGGCGGTCCGGCGGGAGAAATTCGACAGTGCGCATGTTGTGCAGCCGGTCAGCGAGCTTTACCAGGACCACGCGAATGTCATCCACCATGGCGAGCACCATCTTGCGATAGTTCTCTGCCTGCGCCTCCTCGGGGCTCATAAACTTGATGCGGCTGATCTTGGTGACGCCTTCCACGATGCGCGCGACCTCAGCGCCAAAGTCCTGCCGGATCAGTTCAGTTGTGGTGCGTGTATCCTCCACGACGTCGTGGAGCATCCCTGCGGTCAGGCAAACAGGGTCCATCTTCATATTTGCGAGGATGTACACGACCTCGAGCGGGTGGGAGATATAGGGTTCTCCAGAGAGGCGTTTCTGTTGGGCGTGTTGATTGGCCGAGAATTCGTAAGCACGCCGGAGCAGGGAAAGATCGTCGGCCCCGCGGTAGGACTCGACTTGCCGCAGAATTTCTTCGAATTGGACCATACTCGCTACCATCATTCTAGCAGTTTGCCGCAGAAGGGTGTAGCGTCCCAAGGCGGGGCGCAGGGTGCCGGAGGTTCAGAAACTTTCGGGCTTGTCCCTGAGATGGTAGCGTGGAATAAATTAGAGCGACGCGAGGCCGGCGCCCGGGGAAGGAAGCACCGGCGGAAAGACTCGGGGTGATTTCGTTCCATTTACTGCGTGGAACCGCCGCCGGCGGACGGGGCTGATCCACTTGATGAGCTCGCGCCTTCGGCCTTGCGGGCAGCCAAAGCCTTGTCAACCCAATCATTCGCCTGCTTCAAATCCGCTGCACGGCTATCGTCGTCCGGATCGATATCGGCTTTCTGGCGATACATCAGGTTCAGGTAAGACATCGCTTCGTCATAATTCGGCTTGAGTTCAATAGCCTTCTGGAGAGCGTTCAGTCCTTCTTCGACCAATGTCCCATTCTGCTCGGCGAGTTGCTCGCGGAATTTCTTCGGGATGGGCGGCAGGTCGCCATCTTTATCGGGCGTCGCGAGATTATGATCATTGCGCACTGTCTGGGAGCGCGGGTAGCAAATGAGCCAGTCGAGCATCCCAATCCAGTAGTAGGGCTCCGGATTATTGGGTTCGAGCTTCAACAGGCGTTCGTTGTCTTCCTTCGTCTTATCGAATTCCTTCAACCCGTAATGGATCTGGGCGATGAAGTTGAGGGCCGTGGTGTTGCTGGGATCCCTTTGCAAGACTTCATCAAAGGCATTAATTGCATTTTCAGCGACCTGCTTGTTATCCGCAGACTCTCCTCCCGGAATGTACTGAGCGAAGTAGGCGGTGCCCAGGTAAAGACGGGCGTTGAGCAAGCCAGGATCGAGGCGAACGGCCTCTTTGAAGTGCATTACGGCGGGCTGGAACTGGGCATTACTGTATGCCTGTACGCCCTTATTCAGGTTGTCGCGCGCCTTCAGCTTATTGCAACCGCAGGCGGCGACAGCCAACAGCAGCGCCCCTGCGAGCGCGGCATATTTGCAGCGTTTCATCAAGGTTCCTCCGTCAGCGGGAGCTCGTGAAGAGCTACCCCCCTTCTTCCTCAAGCGCCTTGGTGATCAATCCAACTTTGTCGACTCCGGCGCCCTTGGCGATGTCGATGACTTGGGCCACCATGCCGAATAATGTGTCCGGGGCACCCTTTACGAACATTACTTTCTCGTTGCGGGTCTTGAAGATATCTTCCAGCCGGGGGCCCAGCGCATCCAGCGTGATGTCGTCTTGATTGAGTTTGAGATTTCCACGGGCGTCGATGCTCACCACCACAGCCAGCTTGCTGACATCCTGAGGCGGAGACGATTTGTCTTTGTTGGGTTGGGGGACGAGCGCGTCGAGCCCCTTGGGCGTCAGAGGTGTAATGACCATGAAGATGATCAGCAACACCAGCAACACATCAATCAGGGGGGTGACATTCATGTCCCCCATGGGACCTTTTTTGTCCCCCCCCACGGCCATTGCCATACAACTACCCTCCTTCGAGTCCAGCCAGACGTCGCGCCCGCACTACTGGCCGTTCATTGTGGCGGCGCAACGGGAACGTGGCGTTCGGTGAGTTTCTCGGTTTCGAGCCCGAGGTTATCGACCCCCGCGGCGCGAATGTTGTCCACCACTTCGGCGACTACTTGATATTTTGCGTTCTTGTCACTCCGCAGGAAAACGGTTTTATCGAGCCTGTCCGCGATCCGGTCTTTAACCTCTGTGGTGATCTCGTCAGGAGCGATGGGGTCGTTGCCGAGGTAGGTTTTGCCGTCCCGCGTAATGGCCAGCACCACGGCGTTTTCCTTGTCAGCATCCGGCATGTCGATCGTGTTCACTGCCGACGCCATGGTCACGCTGACGCCCTTCTGCAACATGGGTGTGACCACCATGAAAATGATGAGCAGAACCAACATCACATCCACCATGGGGGTGACGTTGATATCCGCGACGGTCCCCAGTGACGCGGTTTTCTTGGCCATTTACTTTTTCCCCCGCGAAGCGCGCTTAATGAAATAGTCAACCAACTCCGACGAGGAGTTGTCCATTTCGACGTCAAACGATTCGATTTTGCTGGTGAAATAGTTATAGATCCACACGGCCGGGATGGCGACAAAGAGGCCGATAGCGGTGGTCACAAGAGCTTCAGAAATACCCTTGGAGACCCCCGCAAGACCTGACGACTGGGTGCTGGCGATGCCCTGGAAGGCGTGAATGATACCCAGCACCGTGCCGAGCAAGCCGACGAAAGGCGCTGTGGAGCCGATGGTGGCGAGGGTGGAAACGCCGCGCTTCAATTCCGCGTGGACGATTGCCGCCGCCCTTTCCAGAGCCCGCTTGGAGGCTTCAATAGTCTCGCCGGGAATTTCCGCTGACACCTGATGCGCCTGGAATTCCTGAAGGCCGGCCGTGACCACTTTTGCCAGGTGGCTGCGCTTGTTTTGTTCCGCAATGGAAATGGCTTCGTCAATTTTTCCATCCTTCAGGGCTCCCGCCACCGCCGGCGCGAACACCCGCGATTGTTTACGAGCGCCGCTGAACGCGATCCACCGATCGATCATCACACCAATCGACCAGGCCGACATGATGATCAAGACGATGACTATACCTTTCGCGGCCCATCCCATGGAATTCCACATGGACATCGGGTCGAATCCCACGGTCTGATCCTGAAAGAAGAACAACGCCAAACTCAAAAAGTTTCCGACTAGCATAGATTTGTATTACCTCCACAAGAAATTCCAGAATCTTCTGGTCATTCAGCTAACGTAAAGTTCACGTCGATCTCGGTCGCCACTTCAACCGCCTCGCCGTTCAGCAAGGTGGGCTGGTAACGCCAGCGCTTCACCGCCTCCATCGCCGAGGCAACCAGCAGGGGATGGCCGGAGATCACCTTCAGGTTTTCAATTGTCCCATCCTTACTGATCAACGCGTCCAGCCGCACTTCTCCCTGAATGCGCGCCATCTTGGCAAGAGGCGGGTAATCAGGCTTGGGCCCGAATATCAACTTTGCACTTTCCACCTGGCCGCCCACGCGGACACGCTCCGGAACCTTGGGCTTGGGCGGAGGCGGAGGCGGAGGCGCGGACGACATCACGCCGCCCAGTACGCCGCCGATAATTCCGCCCATCTGCCCTCCCGGAACCCCGCCCGGAACCCCGCCCACTACACCAACCGCCGCGGGTGGCGGCTCCGGCTCCTGCTTAACCATTTCGACGGTTTTCGGAATCACCGTGGGGGCGCGCATGATGTCTTCCATACTCACGCGATGGACGATGCGGGGAGCGGGAGCTGCCGCTGCCGGAGGGGGAGGAGGCGGTGGCGGCGGGGGAGGCGCGGAAAGAAACGTCATCAATTGCGCTTTGGGCAGTGTCTGGGTGTAGATCAACGGCACCAAGATCATCCCCCCGATCACCAGGGCCTCAAAAATGTAGGCAATGGGAAGGGTGGCGCGTTTCCATTCACCCGTCTTCGCCGCGCTGTAAATCAGGTAGATGATGAACCCTGCGAGGGGAAGGACGATAAAGATGATGGACCAAACGACTCGGCTGAAGCCATTCCTTTTGGCGTCCGCCAGGACATACGCAAGGCCCAGGGCGAAAGCGCCCAACAGGAGCCCCAGGATCACCGACTGAGTTACGATCACACTCGTTGAATTGGCACTCAGGATCGGGAAGAAGAAATAACCTGCAAAGAAGGCGGCTACTGCCACGACGATCGCGATGATCCAATGCGTGCTGGTCAGGACCGGCGCCCTTCTTACCGAAGAATCCAGCAAACTGTCGTCAAACATGGATAATTGCCTCCTGCAAATCTCCGCTCCCGGGCATCCGCTCGCCCCTTGCCAAATCTCAAAGGCGCTGTTATGCCGCCTTAACTCTTGAACTCATTCCCTCCCGGGCTAGCCGCTGGTTAAAATACACCACAATCGGGCTGGCGATGAAGATTGATGAGTAAGTGCCGACGATTACTCCCACCACCAGAGCGAAAGCGAATCCATGAATCACTTCGCCGCCAAAAAGGAAAAGGGACATGACGGCCAGAAAGGTCAGGCCCGAAGTCAGAATGGTCCGGCTCAGGGTCTGGTTAATACTGTGATCGACAAGCTTGGGGAAATTCGCGCGCTTGGTCGCCTGCACATTCTCACGGATTCGGTCAAATACCACGATTGTGTCGTTCATGGAATACCCAACCAGGGTCAGCAGGGCAGCGATGACCGTTAAACTAATTTCCTTGTTCAATAGGGAGAAGAAGCCGAGAGTAATAATCACGTCGTGGAAGGTGGCAACCACGGCGGCAACGCCATAGATAAGCTCAAAACGGAACCAGATGTAAATCAGCATGGCGCCGAGGCCAGCCAGTGTGACATAGAGGGCCTGACGGCGGAGGTCCGACCCCACCTTCGGTCCCACGACTTTAGTATTGGTTACTGCGTAGCTCGACAGATAAAAGTCCTTTTCGAGGGCGGAGATGATCGCCGGAGTCACGCCCTGCACTCCCCGCAAGCTGTTAAAGTCTTCCAGCAATCCACCCTGCGCGGGGGCGTTCCGGAAGTTAACCACGGCGCCGGCAATATCCTGATAGGTTTTGGTGGCCGTGTCCAAGCCTTTTATCGACATGCCCAAGGGGTCATCCGCCAACAATTGCTCGGCAACCGTTTGCGGGCTGGCGTTGTTAAAGTCTGTCTTTCCCTGAGGGCCGTTACCGTAGAGTCCCGAAAGAGCCTTGATAATGGTCTCCCGACCCGCGTCCAAGCTGGCACTCGAGGTGGTGGTCTTAAGATCCAAACCAATCATTACGGCATTGCTCTTGCCACCCCCCAGTCCCTGGGTACCCTCAACCCCCTGAATTGTCTCGTTGTGCAGTCCCAAGCTGTCCAGTTCGTGCCGAATCGCGTCGACTTTGGGAGGCTGGGAGAAATTGACGTTCACGATTGTGCCGCCTCGGAAGTCAATCCCGTATACCAATCCTCGGTGAACCACTATCGATATGATCCCCGTCAATATCAAGGCAATGGAAATGGAGATGAAATACCACTTTATTTCCATCCAGTCAATCTTGGGTTCGTGAAAAAACTCCATAATCTTTCTTGACACCCTTCCTTAGGTTTGACACCGCAGTGGCTAGGAGAGTTCCAGAAAATTAGTGGTGTTTCATTATTGTAGTACCGGTCTCTCCGGTATCGGGAGTCGACTCTACGCGAGGCCCGAAATCGGATCGGCCGCGTCGGCGCTCCCCCTACAACTCAAAGCCATCTTTTGGCGACGGGCCGGTGAGCGCCGCAAGAGTTAAATGCTCAGCGCCGCGCCTTTTTCGCGACGCGAAAGCACGTAATCAAAAATCACTCTCGATACAAAAACCGAGGTGAACAGATTGGCAACCAAGCCAATCGTCAAAGTAACTGCAAATCCCTTGATGGGTCCCGTCCCGAAAGCAAAAAGGATGGCGGCTGACGCCACAGTGGTGACGTGAGTGTCGATAATCGTTCTGAAAGCCTGCTCAAAGCCCACCGCCACCGCTGCTCCCACGGCTTTTCCGAGCCGCAACTCTTCCCGAATCCTTTCAAAGATAAGGACGTTCGAGTCCACACCCATACCAACGGTCAAAATGACCCCTGCGATTCCCGGCAGGGTCAGCACGCCCTCGATCCAAGCCATCATGGCAATCAGAATGAGCAGGTTCAGCGCCAAGGCCACATCGGCATTAATCCCCGCGCCCCGGTAATAGACCAGCATGAAACCCATAACTGCAAGAAGGCCCACAATAGACGCTACCACCCCGTGGCGGATGGAATCCGCTCCTAGCGAGGGGCCCACAGTTTCTTCCGAAAGAAAATTGATGGAAGCAGGCAGGGCCCCCGATTTCAAAACCAGTGCCAGGTCTTGTGCCGACTCTGGAGTGAAGTTTCCTCCCTCAATCACGCCGCTTTCGTTGATCTGTCCGTGAATGACGGGGGCCTCGACGACGCGATTATCCAGAACGATGGCAAGGTATTTGCCAATGTTGGCGCCGGTCACACGTCCGAACCGCTCGGCCCCGTCGCGGTTCAGGGTAAATTGCACGCTGGGCTGCCCGGAGGAATCATGGGAGGGGTCCGCACCCGTTAGATCCCGGCCCGTGACCGCCGCCACGCGGTTCAAGACATACCAGCTATCTTTCCCGTTCTCGCTGCCCGACACCAGTTCGGAATCGGGGGGCAGCACACCGCCATGCTCCGCCAGCGCCGCTTCCCGGGAAGAGTAAGGCCCGTCCTTCACCAGCTTCAACTCCAGCAGCGCCGTCCGCTGCATGATGTCTTTTACTCTTGACGGGTCATCCACTCCCGGCAACTGCACAACCAGTTCGTAATCACCCTGCCCGTACTCGGCAATTGTCGGCTCCGTCACCCCTAGGGCGTCAACGCGACGGCGAATCGTGTCCATGGACTGCTCCAGAGCCTGATTGCGAAGCATAATCGCCGAACTTGTTTTGAGGATCAGCAGGCGGGAGGATTCGTCGCCAGGAACCCGCACCAGGTCCCAATCCGAAAACAGGTCGCTCACCATCGACTGCAAATCCCCGACCCTATCCTGAGGGACGCCTTTCACCAGGATGCGATGAACCGGAGGGGACGATGTCTTGTCGTTGTCCGGCTCAACATCCGCAAAAGGGATACTTTTGGCTTTCATTTCTTCCTGCAACCGGTCAAGCGCCTCGTCGCAGGTGATGTTTACGGCGTCCTCAACCTGCACTTGCAGGATCAGGTTCATTCCCCCCCTCAAGTCCAGGCCCAGGTGAATGCGGTTGTGGAGATTGTCCTTGAGTTCCTGCACGTTCTTGGGGAAGCCCGTGATTCCCAAGATGCACCCCAACACCACCACGAGAATCACAATTGCCCGGCCTCGAATCTTAGTATCCATAGGAATGAATTACCTCAGCGGCCCGATGCGCTCCCCTTATTTCTTGCCCTTCGCCCCGGACTCCTGCTTGCCGGAATCACCCGCCTCACCGGTCACAACACCGGTAATC
>JASHTZ010000788.1 GCA_030040295.1 Terriglobia bacterium
GGATTTTGCGGCAATGGCTTTAAATTGCGCCAAAGCGCCGTTCAGGTCGCCATTCTTCTCCGTCTGAAGGGCGGCGTTAAACGTCTGCTGGGCGGCCTGGTCATTAATCATTTGATCGAGTTTGGGAATACGTTCCTGCGCTTGGTCGCGAAAGGGTCCCGGAGTGGCCGCGATTTTCTGGAATTGCGCCAGCGCCCCCTGAAGGTCGCCGGAATTCTCCGCCTTGTCCGCTGCGTCAAAGTCCGCCTTGTACTTGATCGTCTGGTTAATTTGCTCAACCGCCGCTTGAGCCTTCGGCGCCAGGGTGGAATTGGGAACATTCAAATTGAGGACAATCTGATAAAGCCCACGAGCCACGGAGTATTCATTTCTCTTCATGGCCTCTTCGGCCTGTTGATACGTCTGTTCTTCGATTTTGGAGATGTCGCCGCCGCGCTGCAATTGCATGTCGATGGGAATGGCGCTGACCGCCTGAAGCCGGAGAGGACCGTTCATGGCAGCTACTTTCTGATAAAGGGCGATGGCCTCATCCCAATGTTTCTGCTCTTCTGCCGTTCGGGCTTTGGAATAGAGATCTTTTTCCTGTTGCAGCTTGCTGTTAATCAGAGTGATCTGCCGGTTGGCCTCGTCTTTCAGCACTCCATTCCTGGCAGCCAGCTCCTGCCATTTGCCCAGGGCAGCATCAAGATCGCCCGTGTCTTGCAACGCCTGGGCTGCGGCTTCCAGGCGAGTCTCCTCAACGCTGGGTCCGCTCAGGGGTTTCTGACGCAAATACATGTAGCCGCCGGCCGCCACGACAATCGCCAGGATGATGACCGCCACCCAGGCCGCTGGCGACCTTGCGCCTGTTTCCTTCACCACCACAGGGGGAGGCGGAGCGGCCACACGGGGCGCAACGCGCGTGGCCCGACCTTGCGATTTCTGGCCCGGAGCGGCCGCGGGCGGAGTTCGCGCGGGAACCTGCGCGGAGGGCTGCACCGCCTTGGACCTCTTCGTGACGCTGGGTGACAAAGGTGATGCGTTCAAAACATTCGTGGTCTCCACTGGCCCCGCCGTGGCCGCGGGGGTCGAGTCCATGGCCGTCTCTTCAGCATCCTCCGTCTCGCTGGCCTCCTGCTTCTCACGCGCCTCGCGTTCCAGACGAATGCTCTCCATCAGTTCGACCGCGGCGCGGTTCTCCTTGTCGAGTTCAAGGACGTGACGGACGGCCTCTTCCGCCTCTTCCAGGTCGCCCTGCCGCATGGCTTTCTGCCCGGCCATCAAGGCTTCGCGGAGTTCGTTGGCGCGTTTCTGCTCGCGCGAGGCACGGTCTTGAAGGCTTTTTGCCGCGTCATCCAAAGGATGCAGCTTTTGCGCCTCCGTGAGGGCCTGAAGGGCCGCCGCATGTTCGCCGTGTTCGAAGGCTTGCTGCGCTTCAGCAACAAATCGCTTGGACTTGATCTCGGGGGGGAGCCGTTGGATGTCCGCATTGATTTCGCTTTGCAGGCGCTTGGCTTCCGAATGGGTGTGGTCGAAGAACAGGACGGCGCGCACTTTCTCCTGCGCGCCATTGAAATCCCCGCTGCCGCGCAGGGTTTCCGCCTCACCCAGGAGATTGCCGATAAAATTCATCTGCATCTGGCGCGCCACGGGAAGCATTTCGCCCAGCATATCATCGAGGGACTGATAGCGATCATCCGGGCTTTTCCTCAGCGCTTTGCTGATCACCTGATCCAATTCCGGTGGTGAGTTCGGAGCGCAAGTGCTGAGGGGCTCCGGATTGCTGCTCAGGATTTTGGCGATGACGGCCATCATGGTGGAGCCGTCAAAGGGTTTCCTGTACGCGATCAACTCGTAGATGACGCAGGCCACGGACCACAGGTCCGAGCGGCTGTCTACGCGTCCATCGTTCACCTGCTCGGGCGAGGCGTAATGAACCGTGCCGAGGAACATTCCGGTTTTGGTCAGGGTGGTGGTGCTCAGGTGGACGATTCCGAAGTCCACGACCTTTACGATGCCTTCTTTAGTCACCAGGATATTGGCGGGCTTGACGTCACGATGAACAAAACCGTGTTTATGCGCGTGGCTGAGGCCTTCGCAAAATTGTTGCGCCAGCCTTAGCTTTGCGGCAATGGGAATATCCGAGCCACGGTTAATGAGGTTCCGCAGGCTTTCGCCCTCAACGTATTCCATGACAATGTAAGGGCAGCCGTCCGCCTCTCCCATGTCATGAATGGTGACGATGTTCGGGTGTTGAAGGGTTCCGGCAGCCTGGGCCTCGCGGTAGAAACGCTTGAGGACTTCGGGTTCAGAGACCAAGTCGGGCGTGATCGTCTTGATCGCTACCAAGCGGCCGATAAAGGGGTCGCGGGCCTTGTAAACAACCCCCATGCCGCCTTGACCCAGCTCTGAAACGACTTCATATTTCCCGATTTTCTGGACGACCTTCTGGTCCATGGGTCAACGCCTGGAGAACTGGCAAAATCCAATCCTGCACATTTGCCGCTCCCTCTGCCGCCAGTCACGCTGCGCGGACGCTTGCATGCTCCCTCCAGTGAAAAACCGGGCGAGTCATATGTCCGGAATTCCCGGGGCAGTTTAGATCAAAGAGATGGTGTGCGCCCCAACTCCCGGCGATGGGGGATCTAAGTTGCGCCAAAATTGACAATTCTTCGCGGTTCCCTTGGTCGTATTAACGCGGCATCCCCATACGTAATTCCGCCCGAGGAAGCCCCTATCCGCCCAATTGGTCGAATCGCGATTCCAGCCACTAGTCTGTACAGCCTCATTTTATCCAAAGATTCTGCAAATGCAAGATGGTTGCCTGGAAGGTTCTGGCAGGGTGCCATTGGGGGCGAATTTTCCGACCGTACCAGGCAAGGTGGCCTCCCGGGAAAATCATGCAACCCAGAATTATATTTGTTGGTTTTTACATTGACTGCGATTTGGAAATTTGGTAGAACATACAGGTCAAAGGCGACAAGCCAGCTCATTTTAAGCAAGGGAAGGAGTCCCTCATGCCTGAGAGCGTACAGAAGCGTCTTGCAAGGGTCCGGTCTCCACGTGTCCACGTCACTTATGACGTCGAGACGGGTGGTGCGATTGAAACGAAAGAACTCCCCTTTGTCATGGGAGTGTTGGGCGACTTTTCCGGCCAGCCTGTCGATCCGCTTCCCAAGTTAAAGGATCGAAGGTTTGTCGAAATCACGCTGGATAATTTTGACAGCGTTTTGGAAAGTATGAAACCCCATGTGGCATTTTCCGTGGAAAACAAACTGAGCGACGAAGAAGGTGCCGGCCAGTTGAAAGTGGATCTGAACTTCAAGAGCATGGAAGATTTCGAGCCCGAAAAGGTGGCGCGCCAGGTGAAACCCCTGCGCGAACTGCTCGAACTTCGAACTCGTCTCAACGATTTGAAGGGTACGTTGCAGACCAACGATAAATTGGACGAAATTCTGCTGGAGTCCGTTACCAACACCGAGAAGCTGGAAAAGCTGCGTGCGGAACTTGGCGGAAAGAAGGAAGAAGGGAAAGAGGAAGGGAAGGAGGGGGGCAATGCCTAAGGATGCTAAAGCTTCTGCACAAGCACAAACCACCGAACAAGTAGGTGAAAAGACATTACTGGACCAGATTGTCGAGACTGGCAAAGTCGGGACCGATGCCGTCTCTCGTGAACGCGGCAAGAATCTGGTGAAGGAATTCATCAGCCAGGTTCTGGCAGGTGAAGTTACGGTTTCCAAAGACACCGAAGCGATGATCAATGCCCGGATTGGGCAGATCGATCATTTGCTCTCCATCCAGCTCAACGAAATCCTTCACCATCCCACTTTCCAGAAGCTGGAAGGCACGTGGCGGGGCGTCAAATACCTGATCAGCCAGAGTGAAACCAGCGCCATGTTGAAAATCAAGGTGCTAAATGTCTCCAAGAAGGACCTTCTGCGCGACCTCCAACGCGCTCCGGAGTTCGATCAGAGTGCCGCCTTCAAGAAGGTTTACGAAGAGGAGTTCGGCGTGTTCGGCGGCCAGCCGTATGGGGCGCTGATTGGCGATTACGAGTTCGGCAAGCACCCCGAAGACCTCGAGTTGTTGGAAAAAATGGCAGCGGTGGCGGCGTCAGCGCATGCACCGTTCATCTCCGCGGCCTCTCCAACGCTCATGAACATGGAAAGTTTCACGCAGTTGGATCAACCCCGGGACATTGGAAGGATCTTCGACACGACGGAATACGCCAAATGGAAAGGTTTCCGCCAAAGCGACGACTCGAAGTACGTGTGCTTGGCTTGTCCCCGGGTTCTGATGCGACTGCCCTTCGGCCGGGACACCGTGCCGGTGGATGCTTTTAATTTCGAAGAGGGCGTAGATGGCACGGACCACAGCAAGTACCTGTGGGGGAATGCGGCTTATGCCCTTGGAGCACGGATGACGCAAGCATTCTCGCAATACGGTTGGTGCACGGCGATCCGGGGAGTGGAAGGAGGCGGGTTGGTGGAAGGCTTGCCCTCTCACACCTTCCACACCGATGAAGGCGACGTGGCGCTCAAGTGTCCGACCGAAATCGCCATCACCGACCGGCGCGAAAAGGAGCTTGCAGACCAGGGTTTGGTGCCGCTGGTGCACTGCAAGGGTACGGACAAGGCTGCGTTCTTCAGCATTCAATCCTGCAATAAACCCAAGGTTTATGACAGCGACGCGGCGACGGCCAATGCTCGCATTTCGGCCCAACTCCCCTACATGATGGCCACCTGCCGCTTCGCTCACTATCTCAAGGCCATGATGCGCGACAAAATCGGCAGCTTCATGTCCAAAGACGATTGCTGGCGCTTCCTGAATCGCTGGATCAGCCAGTACGTGACTCAGGACGACAACGCAGACCAAGCCACCAAGGCGCAATTCCCCTTGCGGGAGGCGCGTGTGGATGTGGAGGAGATCAAAGGGAAGCCGGGCTGCTATCGGGCAATCTCCTATCTCCGCCCGCACTTTCAGTTGGATGAGCTCAGTGTTTCGCTTCGGCTGGTGGCGGACTTGCCCGAACCGGCGAAGCGGTGAGGTTCAGTTCGTAGGTCAGGCGGGATTTTCGGCAAATCGCCAGTCTGCCGGCAACCCGTGTGGTTAATTCTTCTTTGAAAAGGAGGAAGCAGAAATGCCTAGTGATTACTATTTGACCATAGCCAATGTAACCGGTGAATCCCAAGCCCAGGGCATGACAAACGCCATTGAGCTCGATAGCTGGAGTTGGGGCGCGTCCAACCCGGCCAGCCTTGGTGGCAAGGGTCTCGCCGCCGGAAAGCCTTCGCTTTCGGATTTCACCTGTAGCTTTGCGCTGGAGTCTTCCACCTATACGCTCGTTCAGGACTTGACGAAGGGGACCCACATTGCTACGGCCACATTCACGGGCCGCAAGACAGGAGGCGGAGGCACACCGTACGCCTACCTCGTCATTACCCTTACAAATTGCTTCGTGACTGCCTTCTCAACGGGCGGTGGATCTTCGGGGACACCTCCGGCGAGCCTCTCCATCGCGTATGAGAAGATCCAGTACCAGTATTACACTCAGGACACGGCGAGCGGTTCCACTACCCTTGCGGGTTCGGCGACCTACGACATCAAGCAAGTGCAATCCACGTAGTGTTGCCAGGTCATGGTAGCAAGATCTGAGGGGAGTTGTTTTCACAGCCAATCGCGCAAGGGGCTGTGGGAGCACTCCCCTCATTATGTCAATTGCCTGCCGGGGCTTAATTGATCGCTGCCGATTCGGCGCGGGTCGAAGAGGCTGCCCCCCTGCTTCAAGGTGGTGGGTCCCCGGCGTTAATGTTCGATCCGCATTAATATCTATTCACGGGGTGCCGGAAATGAGCTCACAAGAGTTGTTTCAAGCCGGCCGGTTGTCAGACGCGCTGAAGGCGCTCACGACGGAAGTTCGGGATAACCCCACCGACGCGCGCCGCCGAACGTTCCTCTTTGAACTTTTGTGTTTCGCCGGAGACTTTGAGCGCGCCGACAAGCAGCTCGAGGTGCTGGGACAAGCAGGACCATCCAGCGAGTTGGGAGTTCTGCTCTATCGCAGCGCACTCTATGCGGAGCGGCAGCGGCAGGACCTTTTTAGCCGGGGAGAGTATCCGAAGCGCGCGGAGACACCTGAAGCCTCCCGCTCAGGAACGCTCAATGGAAAGCCGTTCACGTCATTTTCAGACGCCGATCCCAGGCTGGGTTCCCGGCTTGAACTTTTTGCG